>CAXBAZ010000206.1:0-6836 GCA_963973395.1 uncultured Acidimicrobiaceae bacterium | reverse complement strand
TCGAGGGACGCGATGGTGTCGCGTCGCGAAGGAACTGTCTGTTCGTGTGCGCTCGCCACCGGCGGACCGAGCCACGCAACACACAGTGCGATGAGAACGGCGGCGGAGAGTCTCCAGGTCGAAAACATTCCGCAATGTTACGGTTATGTTGCGGTCACGCAACGGAATGGTGGCGAAAATGGCGCGCAGCGTGAGACCTCGGCCACATCTCCGTCCGAGCAAGCTCGAGACGGCCCGCGAAGCGATGACGCCCCCAAGCTCGCATTGCTCGAACGGCGAGCGCCAAAGTCCCGGCCGCTGCCGCACGGAGCCAGGGTCAGGCGGCCGCCATGACGATGGAGGATGTCGATGGCGTTCCGCTCAAGCGCCCTCAGGTCGATCGCTCGTCGCACGTCCTCATCGCCAGGGCATCCGACGGAACCATGCTCTCCACGACGCCGCGACTCGGCCCCGCGCCTTGGTCACGGCCGGTGTTGTTCGGCCTGGTCGTGTTCGATGCGGTCGACGGGTTCGGCGAAGCGCAGGATGCGTCCGCCGAACACCATGGTTGTCACGAAGAACCAGGTCCAGCCGACGAAGATGCCCGCGATCACGTCGGACACCCAGTGCACTCCGAGGAACACTCGTGTGGCGGCGACAATGACGGCGATTGCGATGGCAGCGAACGACCACATGGTGCGCGTGGTGCGCGAGCGATCTCTGGCGGCGACGAGTGCGATTGCGGCCCAGCATGCGGCCGCGGCGGCGGTGTGGCCGGACGGGAACGATGAACTCGAATATCCGCTGAGCTGTGCGATGTCGGGTCGGTCACGGTCGATCAGCAGCTTGAGTCCATTGTTCAGTGCAGAGACGCCTATTCCGACGACGGCCAGGTATGCCGCTGGTCCCCAGTCCCGGCGGCGGACACCGTGGTAGACGCCGAGCAGTGCCATCACGGCCAACAAGTACCCGGTCCCGCCGAGTTGTGTCAACGCGTCGAGGACGCGGGTCGAAGCCGCCGAGGCTTGCTCCGCGCCGTACTCCGCGGCCGACATGTCCCATCGGGCGAAACCTCGTTCGTCTTCGATCGTCGAGAAGATCCAGCCGACGACCAACGCGCACATGAAGATCGCCACGAACGTGACGCCCACGACCGCGCCTCCGACCACGCGGTTGTCGAGCACGACGATGCTTCGTCGCAGCCACCTGGGAGCGTGACGGACGATCCAGCGCTCGGGTCGTTCGGTGTCGAGCGGCTCGCTCGCTCCAATCATCCGGCGGCCGGCGGCCAGCAGAAACGCAACGACGACGCCGACGCCGAGGACGACGACCGGGATCATCCGTGATCCCGCGAGCGACTCATCGATGTCGGAGGCGGCGAAGTGTTCACCGGCTGAGGCCGAGGATGCGGCGGGCGCCGTTCGCGACGACACCGAAGATGAACGCACCGGCGACGAGGTCGGGGATGGCGGAGTCGAACACCATGACGCCGATCGCGGCGGCGATCACGAGCGCGTTGACCTTGATGTCGTTGGCAGTGAAGATCCAGCTCGCCTGCAGGTGCACCTCGCCCGAACGGACTCGGTGCAGGACGACCAGTGTGACGATGTTGCCGGCGAGGGCCAGTGCGGACAGCACGATCATCGAGGTGGGGTCCGGGAGTTCGGTGTCGACGATGAAGCGGCGGATCACCTCGATCAGTCCGACGGTGGCGAGTCCGAGCTGGAGGTAACCGCTCGCGCGGGCGAGTCGCTTCTTGCGAGCCGCTGCCGTGCCCACCGCGGCGAGGCTGAGCGCGTACACGCTGGCATCCGCGCCCATATCGAGTGCATCGGCGATGAGCCCCATCGAGCGGCTGATCAGCCCGACGGTGAGTTCGCCGACGAAGAACCCGGCGTTGATGACCAGCGCGATGACCAGCGCGTTTCGTTCTCGTCCGGACCGGTCGGCGGTTCCGATGTCGCTGGTGTCATCGACGTGCCGAGCACCGAGTCCCAACGGTTCGGGCGCGGCGCCGATGGCGTCAGCGCTGGACCGGTGGGCGACGAGCACGTCGCGTCGGTCACCGTCGAACTCGACCTGGTCGATCAGGTCGATGTCGGCGAGGGTCATGCGCACGAGCTGCTCTTCGGCGGCACAGTCCATCGCCGGCACATGGAACCGGCTGACTGTCATGACGCGCTCGATTGGGGCAGGTAGTTCGGACACAGCTCGATCCGGGTGCCCGTGATCTCGAGGAGCCGTTCCGCTGAGCGCAGTACGTCGATCACCTCGGGGTGCGCGATTCGATAGAACGCTTCACGGCCGCTGCGTCGGTCGATGACGACGCCGCACTCTCTGAGGCATTTGAGATGCCCGGAGATGTTGGCTTGAGACGCACCGAGGGTTTCGACGATGTCGGTGACCCGTTGCTCGCCGCCGGCAAGAACAGTGATGATGGCGAGGCGGGTCTGATCGGCGAAGCTGCAGAAGAGCTTGGTTGCGATGGCGATCGTGTACGGAGGCTCTAGTGGTGACTCCACCGCCTGAATCATATCGGTGCTGGGCGATGTAACGCTCTTGGGCGATCGCGCGCGAAACGTGCGTCGTCTGCGCCGAGCGTGCACATTTCGCGACGATCGGCAACATTGCAATGGCACGGGCCCGTCGTATGACACCACGGTGTCATGTCGCCTTTTCAGATGGGCGGCCACCCGAACTCGGCGAACATGCGTTGCAGCGGGATGAAGATGGCCCGCCAGACACCCGTCACGAACATGATGCCGACGACGACGACGAGCATCACGCCTCCGATTGCCTCGATCGTGCGCCCGTTATGGCGCAACCAGCTGAGCGAACCCCGTGCCCGGTGAAAGCCTAGTGCGAGGGCGATGAACGGGAGGCCGAGCCCCAGCGAATAGAGCATCAGCAGCGCCCCGCCCCACGCCACGGTTTGGCTGGCCGCTGCGGTCGCCAGGATCGTCGCCAGCACCGGCCCGATGCACGGCGCCCATCCGAACGCGAACGCCATCCCCAAAGGGAACGCAGATCTCGGGCCGGCCGGGATCCGGGCGAGATCGAGTCGCCGCTCTCGATACAACAACGGGATCCGGAAGATCCCGAGCATCGACAACCCCATCACGATGATGATCACGCCGGACACCCGCACGATCACCGGCAGGTTACGCAGCAGCACCGACCCGACCAGCGCCGCCGACACCCCCAATGCGGTGAAGACCGTCGTGAAGCCCGCCACGAACAACACTGATGCGCGCAACGCCACGCCTCGCGCCTCACGCCGACCCAACTCCGAAACCGGCAGCGACGATATGTACGACAAGTAGCCGGGGATCAAAGGCAGGCAGCACGGCGAACTGAACGAGATGAAGCCGGCCACGACGGCGGCGATCGGTAGCAGCAACACCTCCATGTACCTACGAAGTGTAGGTGATAGCGTGCGGGCATGCCCAGCCAAGAGTTCGCAGTCGTGCGCCGTTCCGCCCGACGGGTTTCACATGGGTGACATCCTGACGGGAACATCGATCGCCGCTGCCGTCTTGGGCGGCATGGTCGCGTTGTTCGCCCCTTGCTGCATTTCGGTGATGCTGCCCGCCTACTTCGCCACCTCCTTCCGACAACGTCGCGCGCTGGTGGCGATGACCTTCGTGTTCGCCGCAGGCGTCGCGACGGTCATCCTCCCGATCGCATTCGGCGCATCGGCGGTGACGCGGCTCGTCATCGACTACCACACGCCGATCTTCCTCGTGGGCGGGACGCTGATGCTCGCGATGGGCGCGGCGATGATCGTCGGCTGGAAGCCGTCATTGCCGATGTTAGGCATGCGCGCCAGCACCGATCGCGGACCCAGATCGGTGTTCGCGCTGGGCGCGTTCTCAGGCGTCGCCAGCGCCTGTTGCGCACCCGTGCTGGCCGGTGTCGTCGCACTGTCGGGCGCCACTGCGACGTTCACCGCAGCGCTGGCGATCGGGGTGGGGTATGTGTTCGGCATGGTGGCGCCATTATTCGTGATCGCGCTGTTGTGGGAGCGCTACGACTGGGGCAACGGCGCCTTGTTGGGCGGAAGATCGGTGTCGCTCGGCTGGTTGGCTCGCGGACGGTCCGTGCAGGTCACCACCCTGATCAGCGGAGTCCTGCTGCTCGGCATGGGAGCGCTCGTCATCGCGCTAGCGTTCACCGGGACGACGATGACACCAGGCGGATGGCAGGCGCGCACGGGAGCCCGTCTTCAGCACTACGCCAGCGTCGCGCTGTCGTGGATCGACAACGTCCCCGGTTGGTTCGTGGTGGCCGTGCTTCTCGCAGCCATCGTCTCCCTCGCCCGCCGCGCCGTACGCGAATCCCTCGACGACGCCCAACCTCGGAGCATCGATGGCGACACGGCCGACGAGCCATCGGCTGCCGACCAGAGATCGTGAACAAGGAGAGATACATGAGTACCCGCACCTCGACCAACGACCGACCCTCGACGGCCCCGCAACCGTCGGGCCGCGCCCAAACTCATGGGCCAGAGCGGCGCCGCGCCGCTCGGCGCCTGTGGACCCGGATCGGCATCGTGCTCGCGGTTGCCGCCGCCGTGTTGTTCTTCGTCGCCCGATCGCAGGACGACTCGACAGCCGGCGTAGAAGGCGGGCCCGCCTTCGTCGTCGGCGGACCCGGCCCCGGCCAAGCGGCGCCACCCATCAACCTCGCGTCCGTCGACGGTGGGACTTGGGATCTTGGCCGTGACGGCGCCGGCAAGACAGTGATGCTGTACTTCCAGGAAGGAATCATGTGTCAGCCGTGCTGGGACCAGATGCGCACCATCGAAGACAACTTCGCTGCATACCGTGAACTCGGCATCGACGAGATGGTCGGCATCACCGTCGACCCGATCGACCTGTTGCGCCGGAAGGTCGACGACGAAGGCCTCGAAAGCGTCGTGCTGTCGGACCCCGATGTGTCGCTCGGGCCGTCGTACACCGCGAACCAGTACGGGATGATGGGCACCGGCATGTACGGGCACACCTTCATCGTGGTCGGCCCAGACGGCCAGATTCTGTGGCGCGGTGACTACGGCGGCGCCGAGACGGACTACACGATGTACGTCACGAACGAGCACCTGCTGGCCGACCTGAGCGCCGGGCTCGGCGATGCAGCCACGACGTGACCGTTCAGATCACCTTGCTCACCCAGCCCAGCTGTGCACTGTGCGATCACGCCAAAGAAGTACTCGACCGGCTGACCGGCGAGTTCGACATCACCGTCCGCGAACTCGCCCTGGCCACACCAGAAGGTCAGCGCCTTGCCGTCGCCTCGGGAATGGCGTTCCCGCCGGCCGTGCTGGTCGACGGCCAGCCGTTCGCGTTCGGGCGGCTCTCCGAACGCCGACTCCGCCGCAGACTGACCCGAGACCGGTGAGTTGAAGCAGAGCGCGGGCCGCGACCCGGGGACGCCGAGCCGACACCTGCGCCGGGCGCCGATGGTCGCGATCTCATTCGCCGCCGCGCTCGTGGTCGGCGTCGGCGGCGGGCTGGGCGCGCACGTCCTATACGGCGGCGACGACATCGACGTACGGCTCGAGGAACCCGGCGAATACACCGTGCCGGCACCTGAGCGTCTTTCTCGAGTGGGTGAGCGGTTCCCTGACGTCGAGGTGAGCGGTGTCGACGGGCGCACGGTGCGCACCGGGTCGCTGGTAGGGCCCATACTCGTCGTGAACGTCTGGTACTCCAGCTGTCGACCGTGCGTTCGGGCGCTGGCCGACGTCGCCACGGTCCATGCCGAGCTCCGCGACTTCGTGCGCTTCGTCGGCATCAATCCGGTCGACGACGTCGACACGATGCTCGCGCTCGCCGCCGAAGCCGGGATCGGCTACGACTTGTACCGCGACGACGAGCTCCGCTTCATCGAACAGATCGACCCGATCAGCTACCCGATGACCCTCTTCGTCACACCCGACGGCATCATCGTCGACCAGACCGGCGAGATCGATGCACACGGTCTCCGTGCACGTATCGACGCGATGCTGGCAGATCAACCTCGATGAGGTGAGAACGGCCGCTGTGACACCGGCGCGCGGCGCCGGGGCACTCAGGAGATCATGATCTGGGGCCGTCGTGCTCGTGCTGAACGGTCTGTGCGGCCTCGCGGTCTCGAATGTCCGCCCTCAGTTGATCGACTTCGGCTCGCAGTTGGATCAACTCCGCTTCGTCTGCGTCCGACGGGCTACTTGCTTGCCGGCCGTCCCCAGATGCCGCCTGCGAGTCGCCGGCGGCGCAGCTTTGACCGCGGCTCATTCCTCGCATCATGAACAGCATCGACAGTGGACAGATCAGCACGATCAGCAGCGGCAGCGCAGCGCCGAGAGCCCGAGGCGCGACCACCAAGATGCCGATGGCGACGCCCGCCAAACCGATCACGACCCGTTTGTCGATGCACATCCTCATCGCTCGATCCCTTCCGCGAATCGCTTCGCCTCACACCTACACGATGTAGGCCATACTAACTCCCGATCGGAAGTCTGCAACCCGGTAGAAACGGTCCGCTCCAACGAGAGGTTCGGCGCCGGAACGCCATCGGAGAACCGTCTTGGCGTTTCGTCGATGGAAGGGACGCCGATGTCCGTGAGCGACCGCCCGGCCGGTACGGACCGATCAGCGCGCGGCCCTACGACCCGGGTTGAGTCGTGGGCGGCGTCGTGGCCGGCGGGCTGACCGTCGTCGTGGTTGGCGGTGATGTGGTCGTGGTCGGGGGTAGCGTCGTCGTGGTCGCGGGCGACGTCGTCGTGGTGGATTCCGGCACTGTCGTAGTCGTCGTGGTCGTCGTCGACGTGGTGGTCGTGGTGTAGTCGGGGTCGGGCCAGTCGAAGATCATCGGTT
>CAXBAZ010000205.1:0-6840 GCA_963973395.1 uncultured Acidimicrobiaceae bacterium | reverse complement strand
GCAGAGAAGTTCGGACGTGTCCACCACCTGCCGGCAGCGCAGCTCGCGGCCGTGATCGACGGTATGCGCGATCGTGGCCTGATCGGCGATCAGGGCTGGCTCAACGAACGCGGGCGCGCTGTCAAGCAGCGGGTCGAGGCACTCACCGACGAGCTCGCGGTCACGCCGTACGAGAGCCTCGATCCAGGCGAGCTCGACGAGCTCGTGGCCACGCTCGAACCGCTCGCCGCGCTGCTGCTCGCCGCCCAGAAGTGGTAGCCCCCGACCGTCCTGATGGCCGCCGACCTCGTGATGGGGGCCTCCACAGACAGGTCGGTCGGCACGTCGACGCCGGAGCGGCTTTCCTTCACCTTGCCCCTGGCCACGGGCGACTGACGGGCGTAGGTTCGACCCGTGGATGACATCGACAGTCGAGGCCACAGCGTGCTGACACCGGAGGGGCAGCTCCAGTCCAACCGTGCGTTCGTGCGTGGCCTCGGCAGCCGATATGGCATGGAGAAGGTCCGTCGGGTGATCGGATGGTGCGCTCTCGCCGGTGCCGCGGCGTGCGCGACAGCAGTCGTCCTGATGACATGAATCGTCCAGACCGGATCGAAGCTCCACGGATCAGAACGCAGCGCCGTCCGCGCTCAGGTGGAGCGACCGGTCGAGCTCGTCGTCATGTGTCACGACACGTCCCCGCTCGCCCGGGATGTGCTGTGTCCCGTCCGCATCGCGCAGCTGTGCACGCGACCGCCGCGCCGGAGTGGTCATCAGGCGTTCGGGACGATGACGACCTTCATGGCCGAGTCGGCGGCGAGTGCCGTCTGCATCGCGAGTTCGACGTCGGCGAGTGCGAACTGGTGCGTCACCGCGCGGTGGAACGGCACCTCGTGGTGGTGCTCGGCCAGCATCGCCAGCGTGCGGTCGTAGGCGCGGGCGTCCTCGCCCGCCACGCCGAAGATGGTGAGGTTGCGGCCGAGGATCGTGGCGGGGTTGATCGGCACCGTGCCGAGATCGACGAACGCCCCGACCTCGATCAGCGTGCCGCCGTCGCGAAGTAGTTCGAGCGAAGGCCCGAAGCTGTCCGGGTGACCGGTCGCGTCGACCACGACATCGACGCCTCGACCGTTCGTCAGATCTCGCACCTGGTCGTCGACCGAAGCATCCCCGGCAGACGCGACGACGAGATCCGTCGCCCCGAGTTCGCCGGTCAGTTCGACACGTGGCCGGTAGGGGTCGATCGCCATGACCATCGACGCACCCATGAGCCTCGCCTTCGCGGCGTGTGCGATCCCGACCGGTCCGGCGCCCATGATCGCCACCGTGTCGCCTTCCCTGAAGCCGCCGGGTCGTGGCATGTCGCGGGCGAGGTCGAGGCTGTGGGTGACCGCGAAGATCTCGGTCAGGACGGCGACCTGATCCGGAAGTCCCTCCGGCACCTTGAACACCGGCGTGCGAGGCCGGATGTAGAGGTACTCGGCCCACCCGCCGAACAGGTGCGGGGCCTCGGCCGACGTCAACGAGTTGCCGTAGTTCTCGAGCCGGCGACAGAAGTAGTACGGGAAGTCGCCGAGGCAGTACTCGCATTCGCCGCACGAGCGGTTCGGTGCAGGCACGACACGATCGCCGACCGCCAGCGGCGTCCCGTCGAACGCGGTGGCTCCGCCGTCGCCGATCGCGGCGATGACGCCGAGATTCTCGTGACCCTGCACGATCGGGAACGGTGTCGTCGACGCGTGATCGGTTCCCGCGTACTGCTGGGTCTCGCCCTTGAACGTGTGCTTGTCGGTGCCACAGATACCCGATGCGAGCATGCGCAGGAGCACGGCGCCCGGCTCGAGTTCTTCGGGATACGGATAGTGCTGCAGCTCCAACCGTCCGGGGGCGAGCAGGGTGGCGGCGAGCACGTCGGGGTTCATGATCCTGAGCGTAGGACGCCGGTCGCGATCGGCCGGTGTCGGCGCGCGCCGGGTGGCGTTCCCGGCCGGGCGGTGTTCGTGATGCACATATGGTGGAGTCGTGACCGCATCGCACGCTACGAAAGGCTCGGCGCTCAGTCTGGCGTTCGTGCCACCTTTCACGCAGATCGCCGACCCCGATCGACCGCCGCCGACGATGATCGAATCGGCCAGCGGCATCCACATGACCGACAGCACCGGGCACCGGGTGATCGACGCGTGGTCGGGGATGGTGTGCGTCGGACTCGGCTACGGGCGCGACGACCTGATCGACGTGATGACCGAGCAGGCTCGCCGTCTCTCCTACGCCCACAGCCTGTACGACACCACGCACCAGACGGCGATCGATCTGTGCGAACGACTGGTCGACATCACCCCGGCGAGCCTCGAGCACGTCTTCCTGTCGATGAGCGGCTCCGATGCGGCCGACACGTTGCTGAAGGTCATCCGCTACCACAACAACGTCGTCGGTCGACCTCGGAAGAAGCACGTCATCGCGCTCGATCGGGCATATCACGGAGCGAGCTCGGTGGTCGCCGGACTCACGCACTTCCCCGAGTGCAACGACCACTTCGACGTACCGCTGCCGCACCAGCACCACATTCCGTCGCCATGGCATCTCGGTGTCAACGAGGGTGCCTCGGCCGACGAGATCATCGGCAAGAGCGTGGACGCACTTCGGACGACCGTCGCCGACGTCGGGCCCGACCAGGTGGCGGCGTTCGTCTGCGAACCCGTGATGATCACCGCCGGTGTGATCGTGCCCCCTCTCGGGTGGCTGGGTGCTATGGCCGACACCTGCACCGAGCTCGGGATCTTCTTCATGGTCGACGAGGTCGTCACCGGTTTCGGACGGACCGGCAGGATGTTCGCCTGCGAGTGGGACGGGGTCGAGCCCGACATGATGTTCCTCGCGAAGGGCATGACATCCGGCTACATCCCGCAGGGTGCGGCGCTGTTCTCGCACGAGATCTACTGCGGCATGACGGAAGGGGTGAGTCCGGACACGGTGTTCGGGCACGGTTTCACGCACACCGGGCATCCGACCTCGTGCGCCGTCACCTCGAAGTGCATCGACCTCTACAGCGAGCTGGTGGACGACGTCGCACGGCTGGGGACGCGGTTGCTGGACCGGTTGACCGAGCTCGCCGACGACGACCCGTGGATCACCCATGTCCGCGGGCGTGGACTCGCGGCCGGCATCGACGTCGTCGACGGGGCAACCGGCGAGCGGATCGACCCGTCGCTCGATGCCATGGTGCGGATCCGGCGGGAGGCCCACCGTCGCGGATTGATGACGCGGATGTTCGACGGTGACATGTTCGGGTTCGCCCCGCCGCTGATCATCACCGACGACGAGCTCGACGAGATGATCGACATCTTCGGCGCGTCGGTGACCGCGGTTCGCAACGGGACCGACCGGCGATGAGGGTGGCTCAGGTGGGGCGTCCGACCGAGGTGAGGATCGCCCGCTTCACCGCGTCGGGGTTCTCGGTCATCATCTGATGTCCGGTGTCGGCGAGCTCGACCACCTCTGCCGACGGCAACGCAGTGGCGAGCGCGCGGCCGCTCTTCGGCGGCGTCATCTTGTCGCCCGTGCCGATCACGACCGTGGCCGGGCAGCTGACCTCCGCCGCCGCTGCCTCCGCCCGGTCGTACGCCGCACAGGCGCGGAAGTCGGCGGCGAGCACACCGGGGCGGCCTCTCTCCACCAGCGCCATCGCGCCCCCGATCATCCACAGGCCGGGCGTCGGGTTGGCGCCGGTGTGTGCGGGCCTGGCGTGACCCCACGCTGCCATCAGTGCCGCGGCACGAGGCAGGTCGTGCTCGGCGGCATCGAGTAGTTCGGGGTGCACCGGCATGCCGGTCGCGGTGGCGCACAACGTGATCGACACCACGTTCGTCGCGTGTCGGCTCGCCAGTTCGAGTGCGATGAACGTCCCCATCGAGTGGCCGACCACGTGCACCGGCCCGAGGTCGGCGACCACGATGAACCTGGCGATCCAGTCCGCCATGTCGGCGATCGACGTCGACGGTTCGCCTCCGCTCCGACCGTGACCGGGCAGGTCGATCGCGACGGCACGTAGGCCACGGTGGGCGAGGTACCGCGTCTGGAGTTGCCACACCGTCGAGTCCATGCCGGCGCCGTGGATCAGGAGCACCGCCGGGCGGTCGGAACCTGCGATGTCGACGCCGCCGGTCGACGCGTGCGCGTCGACGCCGTCGACCCGCACGATCATCGCTGGCTCGCCTTCAACGCCCGGGCCAAGTCGTCGACGATGTCGTCGGGATCTTCCAGGCCGACCGACAACCGCACGAGGTCGTCGCTGATGCCGACGGCCTCGAGTTGCTCGGTCGTCATCTGGCCGTGCGTGGTCGAGCCCGGGTGGATCACCAGCGTCTTGGCGTCGCCGACGTTGGCGAGGTGCGAGGCCAACTGCACCGCCTCGATGAACTTCCGACCGGCGGTGCGACCGCCCTTCACGCCGAAGCTCAGGATCGCTCCCGCACCCTTCGGGTACAGCCGCTGTGCCAACTCGTGATCGGGATGGTCGGGCACCCGCGGATGCTTCACCCACGCGACGGCGTCGTTCGCCGACAGCATCTCGATCACCCGATCGGTGTTGTCGACGTGGCGGGCCATCCGCAGCGGCAGCGTCTCGACGCCCTGCAGCAGCGCGAACGCGTTGTGCGGACTCATGCACGCCCCGAAGTCGCGCAGTCCCTCGGCGCGGGCACGCATGCCCAGCGCGGCCGGTCCGAACTCCTCGGCGAACACGATCCCGTGATACCCGGCATAGGGCTCGGTCATCGTCGGGAACTTGTCGCTCGCCGACCAGTCGAACCGCCCGCCGTCGACGAGCACACCGCCGAGCGCCGTGCCGTGCCCGCCGAGGAACTTGGTGGCCGAGTGCATCACGATGTCGGCACCGTGTTCGATCGGGCGGAACAGGTACGGGGTCGAGAACGTCGAGTCGACCATCAGCGGGAGTCCGTGGGCGTGAGCGACGTCGGCGACCGCGCGCACGTCCATCACCTCGATGCCGGGGTTGCCCAACGTCTCGCCGTAGCAGAGCTTCGTGTTCGGCTGGATCGCGTCGGCGAACGCCTGCGGGTCGCGCGGGTCGACGAACGTCGTGGTGATCCCGAAGCGGGGCAGCGTCAGGTTCATCATGTTGTACGAGCCGCCGTACAGGTGCTTCGACGCGACGATGTGGTCGCCGGCGCTCAGCAGCGATGCCACGGCCAGGTGCAGCGCGGCCGTGCCGCTCGCAGTGGCGACCGCCCCGACGCCGCCTTCGAGCGCAGCGACCCGCTCCTCGAGCACGGCGACCGTCGGGTTCGAGATCCGGCTGTAGATGTGGCCAGGGGCCTCGAGGTTGAACAGCGCGGCGGCCGCGTCGGTGTCGGGGAACGAGTACGAGGTCGTGAAATAGATCGGCGTCGCTCGGGCGCCGGTGGTCGGATCGGGCCGCTGGCCCGCGTGCAGGCTGAGCGTGTCGAATCGCAGGAAGTCCGGCTCCACCATGCGGCCGACACTAGGGCCCGACGGTCGGGCGCACGATCGTCGGGTGCGTGCTGACATAGTTGCGACATCGCGGCGCCCGTCGGTGGCCGCAGGAAAGGGAACCCATGAGCCTGCTCGGAACCAGGGTCGTCCGCGTCGAGGACCCCGATCTGTTGACCGTCGGTGGTAAGTACGTCGACGACCTCGCGCCGGCCGACGCCGTGTACGCCACGTTCGTCCGCTCCACGATGGCGCACGCCGAGATCACCGGCGTCGACACGAGCGACGCCCTCGACATCCCCGGCGTCGTCGGGGTCTACACCGCGGCCGACCTGGATCTGCCCGCCCGACCGCCGTCGATGCCGATGCTCGATCAGCGGATGCTGCGCACCCGTCTCGCCGTCGACCGCGTGCGCTATGTCGGTGAGCCCATCGCCGTCGTCATCTCCGACACCGCCGCCGATGGGGCCGACGCGGTCGACAGGGTGTACGTCGACTACGCGCCGCTGCCACCCGTCGCGACCGCCGCCGACTCGGTGAGGGACGAGACGTTGCTGTTCCCCGACGCCGGCACCAACGTGGTGTTCGCCGGACCGTCGCAGGCGCGCGACGACTTCTTCGACGGGTGCGAGGTCACCGTCGACCTGACGTTCGACAACCAGCGCCTCGCACCGTGCCCGCTCGAAGTGCGGGCCACCGTGGCTCGCTGGGACGAGGCCGCCGACGGCTCGTTGCGCCTCACCCAGTGGTCGTCGACTCAGGGCGCCCACGGCACCCGCGACACACTCGCCGCGGCGGCCGGGGTCGATCCCGCCCAGGTCCGGGTGATCTGCCCTGACGTCGGTGGCGGTTTCGGCGCCAAGAACGGTGGCTATCCCGAAGACGTGGTGGTCGCGCTGGTCGCCCGTGAGCTCGGCCGACCGGTGCGCTGGGTCGAGACCCGCTCGGAGAGCATGCTCGGTCTCGTGCACGGCCGCGGGTGCGTGTTCACGGCCACGATCGGCGGCGACCGCGACGGCAACGTCACGGCGTACAAGGTCCACAGTCTGCAGGACGGCGGCGCGTACCCAGAGGTCGGTTCGGTGCTGCCGTTCATCACGGCGCGCATGGCTTCGGGCGTCTACGACATCCCCAAGATCGACTTCTCGTTCACGTCGGTGGTGACCAACACGGTGCCGATGGGTGCCTACCGCGGCGCCGGTCGACCGGAAGCGGCGGCTGCGATCGAGCGCATGATCGAGGTGTTCGCCGCCGAGGTCGGCATCGATCCGGCCGAGGTGCGCCGCCGGAACTTCATCCGACCCGAGGCCTTCCCGTTCACCACCGCCGTCGGCACCGAGATGGACACCGGCGAGTACGAGCAAGCGCTCGAGAAGGTGCTCGGTGCGGTCG
>CAXBAZ010000204.1:0-6843 GCA_963973395.1 uncultured Acidimicrobiaceae bacterium | reverse complement strand
CTCGTCGTCGAGCCCGCGTTCGGGCGGGTGTGACACCATCGGCATCGTCTTGCCTCGGGCGCCGGTGTCGTGGGTCGGGGTGAGTGTCGGTGTGGTTGCCATGTCGTCTCCTGGTCGATCTCGTGCAGAGTTGTTCAGCGGGCGTCGGCGTGCTCGCGCAGCGGGAAGAACGGGTGCTCGCCCTCGGTCTCGTCCCGGTACTCGCGACCGTTCAGTTCGCGGTTCTCGTCGATGACCTGCTCGCTCGGCACCTGGCCGGCGTTGACGGCGTTCTGGTAGTTGAAGAACCGGTGGTCGTCGGGCAGTTCGTCGGCGGGTGTGTAGCCGAGTCCGTCGGGGCGCAGGTCGCCGGTGGCGACCAGCACGTCGCGGACGTACTGCTTGTTCGGTTCGAACGTCAGCGGCGTGTCGGGCAGCTCGCGAGGCAGTATCTCGGCCGGTTCCACACCGTCGTATTTGCGGAGCAACTGGCATGCGCCTTGCAGCTGGCCGAGCTCCATCTCGAGATGCAACTCCCAGACCTTCTTGATCCGGTCGTCGGTCTCGTTCTGCATCATCGACCAGTACAGGTAGACCTCGTTGTACTCGTGGAAGACCAGCTGCTCCAGCCACGACTCCAGCGGGTCGAGCAGCGAACCGTAGTGGGTCACGTGCTCCTCTTCGACCTGGGCGATCTCCGCGTACAGCGTCCGGGCGATCGGCTCCATCCAGTCGGCGCCGTGGTTCATGTAGAAGTTCATCGTCTGCTGTTCGGCGGCGACGATCGTGGCCACGTGCAAGCGGGTCAACGGGTGCACGGTGTGGGTGTCGTAGTGACCCTTGATGGTGTCGCGCGGATCGCGGTGATGGAACTGCGTCGGGCGGCCCGGAGTGATCTCGGTCAACGAGTCGGTGATCTCCGCCGCATCCTTGCCGTCGATCAGTTCGTACAGGTTGGCGTACCGGTACAGGTGGTCGAAGTCCTCCAGCAGGGCGAAGTCGAGTGCCATCTTGATCGCCGGGTCGGGCTCGTGGCGGGCGAGCCACGCCGTCAGATCGACGGCCACCTGCTCGTAGCCGATCGTGGTCTCGAGCGGAGTCTGGTCGCCCGGGTTCAGACCGTTCACGACCTTCTGCTGCTGCTGCTCGACCCGACGCGACATCGCCAGGTGCTCGCGGATCTCCCGATTGTCGGTGTGGCGGTGGAACTGGTGGGAGAACATGATCGATTCGACCTCGATCCCGTTCATCAAGATGACCCGCGTCCGCGTGTACGGGTCGACCGCCCGCTTGTCGTACGGGGTCACCGCCAGATCCGACCAACTCCTGAACTGCCGGTCGACCGGCAAGCCCTTCTGGTCGAGTGGATTGAACGCCATCTCTGCTCCTTCACGTGTCGCGGTGCCGTCCCGACGGAAATCGGGCCGTGTCTGCTCGATACCCAGGGATCGACACACCGATACGACCCGTTCGGGTGAAGTGTCCGGCGTGGTCGCCGGAGGAGCAGGCCGAACCCGTCAGGTCGACGTCGTGACCCGATGGGCTCCGTCGCGGCCGTCCAGGACGGCGTCGACGTTGGCGAGCGTGGTGGTCGCGATCGCGGCGAGTGCCTCGTGGGTGAGGAACGCCTGGTGTGCGGTCACGAGGACGTTCGGGAAGGTCAGGAGCCGTGCGAACACGTCGTCGTTGATCACCTCCGTGCTCCGGTCCTCGAAGAACAGGTCGCCCTCCTCCTCGTACACGTCGATCGCGAGTGAACCGATCTGACCCGACTTGAGTCCGTCGATCGCCGCCGCAGTGTCGATCAACGCACCGCGGCCCGTGTTGACGAGCATCGCTCCGCGACGCATGCGTGCGATCGCGTCGGCGTCGACGAGGTGGTGGGTCTCGGGCGTCAACGGGCAGTTCAAGGTCACGACGTGCGACATTCCCAGTGCCGTGTCGAGATCGGTGTACGTGACTCCGAGATCGAGCAGGTGGTCGTCGTGCTGATCGTCGACCACCACGACCTCACATCGGAGATGCCAGAGGAGCCGGGCGACGATCGCCCCGATCCGGCCGGCTCCGATCACTGCGGCGGTCTTTCCCGCCAGGTCGAAACCCACGAGACCGTCGAGCGAGAAGTTGCCGTCGCGCACCCGGGCGTGCGCCCGATGGATGCCGCGATTGAGCGACAGGATCATTGCGATCGTGTGCTCGGCCACGGCGTTGGGGGAGTAGGCGGGCACACGTACCACGTCGATGCCCAGCCGATCCGCGGCATCGAGGTCGACGTTGTTGAACCCCGCGCACCGCAGAGCCACGCACCGGGTGCCGTCGGCGGCGAACCGCTCGAGCACATCGGCCGACACCATGTCGTTCACGAAGGCGCACACCGCCGCGGCGCCGCCCGCCAACTGGGCCGTCTCGGCGGAGAGGCGGTCGGTGAGGAACGTGAGGTCGAACCCGAACGATTCGTTCGCCCGCTCGAACGCGGCGCGGTCGTACGGCTTCGACGAGAACATGCGGATCTCTGCCATGCCGCAGTCTCGCGGTCGCGGTCGCGAGCCGCAATCGGATGCACGCGTCACCCGTCGGCGGTCGCCTCCGACGTGGTTCCACCGGTGTGAGTTCCATCGGCTTGATCGGCCAACGCGCGGAGGTGATGCAGGGCAGCCTTGAGCAGCCGGGAGACCTGGACCTGTCCGACGCCGAGCTCGTCGCCGATCTCGCGCTGGGTTCGATCCTCGAAGTAGTGCCAGAACAGGATCTTGCGGGTCCGTTCGTCGAGGTGCTCGACGAGGTCGATGACCTCGAGCCGGTCGTCCGGGGACCGATCGACCGAGACGGCGAACCGGCTGGCTCCCCCCGCGAAGTCGTCGTTGCCGGGACCGTCGATCGGCTTGGTGCGGTACGCCGCGTTCGCATCCATGGTCGCGGCGACGTCGGCCGGATCCAGCTCGGCATGGTCCGCGATCTCGTCCACGGTGGCGGGACGGCCGAGCTCTTGTTCGAGCCGGTCGCGGGCCCCGAACACGAGCGGGCGGAGATCCTTGCAGCGTCGCGGTACCTTGAGACTCCAGGTCTGATCGCGGAAGTGGCGTCGCAGCTCGCCGACGATCGTCGGGCGTGCGTAGCTCTCGAACTTCGAGTTCCGATCCGGGTCGTATCGCTCGGCCGCCTTGACGAGGGCGAGACGGGCGACCTGGGTGAGGTCGGTGAGCGGTTCTCCGCGCCGGGCGAACTGCCGCGCGAACCGGTCGGCGAACCAGCAGTACTCCTCGACGATTCGATTGCGGGCCGAGGTGTCCCTCGTCCGCTGGTAGATGCGTGCGTAGCGATCCACGTCGAATGAACCGTCGAACGAACGGTCGAACGAACCCCTGGCGGTGGTGATCATGTCGGCTCCGGCACGTGGTCGGCGGACAAGCGACATTGAGCGTCGTGCCATCGCTGCTGTCGCATCGACGACTCGATCGGGGTCCTGAATCGGTCGGTCGTTCGCACGATTGCCGCTTTGCATCGAACTCAAACCCGAGCGCACGGATTCCGGAGCCGAGCCGGAGCCGGAGTGCAGCGAGTCGGCGGCCGTCTTCGCGCTGCCGGGCCCGCTGTCGACCACACCGTCCGACGTGCGGTAGAGTCGTGTCGAACGGATGAGGTCGTCGATGTCGCACACTCGACTCTCTGCTGTCCCCGGACCATGGACACTCCGGCCACGTTGCATCTGCGTCGTGGCGGGCATTCGCCGACGATGTGAGTGCCGGGAGTAATCCGATGGAATCCGTCAACCCCTTGTTCGATCTGTTGCGACGGTTCGCGTCCACCATGGCTCGCGAGTTCGACGTCAACGACGTGCTGTACGAGCTCGGCGACGGGGCGATGGGCATCCTCGACGCCGCCGGCGCAGGTGTCTCGGTGGTGAACGACGCCGGAGAACTCGTCTTCATCACCTCGACGAGCCAGTTGGTCGTCGACATCGAACGGGTGCAGACCGCAGACCAGCAGGGCCCGTGCGTCGAGGCGTTCCGGAGCGGCGATGTGGTGCCGGTATCAGACATCCGCACGCTCGATCAGTGGCCGCGCTATAAGGAAGCGGCGGCACGTCACGGATTGTCGTCGGTCGTCGGCCTCCCGCTGATACTCGACGATCACCGGATCGGCTCGCTCAACGTCTACGACACGAACGTGCGGGAGTGGACCGATGCGGAGCTGGCATCGGCATGGGTGCTCGCCGACATGGCGACCGCGTACCTCGTGCACGCGGGTGAGCTGGCCGAGGCCCGCAAGCTCACCGAACAGCTGCAGTACGCGCTCGACAGCCGGATCGTGATCGAGCAGGCCAAGGGCATGCTGAGCCGCGACCATTCGATCCCGGTCGACGAGGCGTTCCGCCTGCTGCGGATGTTCGCCCGGAGCCACAACCTCGGGTTGCGGGATGTCGCTCGCCGCGTGGTCGAAGCGGAGTTGCAGATCCCGCTGCCCGACGGCTTCTGACGAACGGTCGACAGGCACGAGCGCCGCTCGCGAATGGATGTGGCACCCGGCCGGCGACCTGCTAGCTTGCGTCGCTGGCGGCCGCACCGGCCGGCTCGTCGTCCCCGGACCTCGGACGAAAATGGCTCCTGATCGCCTGAGATCGGAGCGTCCCGCACCCGAAGAAGGTGTGCGGCCGATGCCATTCGAGAGGTCGACGACACGTGGATTCCGGACAACTCCTGGCCGTCATGCGACGGTTCGCGACGACGATGGTCCGACGTTTCGAAGTCGACGAGGTGCTGCACGAGCTGAGCGGTGAGGCGAGCTCGATCCTCGGCGCCTCCGGGGCAGGGGTCTCCGTGGTCACCGACGACGACGAGCTGCGATTCGTGTCGGCTACGAGCGAACGGATCACGGCGATCGAACGGGTCCAGGACCGGTACCAAGCAGGCGCTTGTGTGGAAGCGTTCGTCACCGGACGCGTGTTCGTCGCTTCGTCGCCGGACGACCTCCATCGATGGCCCCACTATCGCGAGGAAGTCGAACGGGCGGGCCTCGGAGCAGTGGTCGGATTCCCACTCGCCGTCGACAGCAACCGGATCGGCTCGCTGGACGTGTACGACACCGAGCGGGAATGGAGCGCGGACGACATCGCAGCAACACAGGTGATGGCCGACATCGCGACCGCCTACCTCCTGCATGCCGGCCATCTCGCCGAGGAGCGTCGCCTGAGCAGTCAACTGCAGGCTGCGCTCGACAGCAGAGTGATCATCGAGCAGGCCAAGGGCATGTTGAGCCGCGACCATTCGGTGTCGGTCGACGTCGCATTCGGCATGATGCGTGCGCACGCCCGCTCGACCAGCACACGCCTGCGTGCCGTTGCGGAACGGATCGTGGGCGGCACACTGGATCTGCCGACGCCGCCGGGCGATCCGGGATAGGGATCACGTTCGCGGGCGGTGCGCTGCGACGTGGTCGGCGAGCAACTCCTCGACCGCGAGGGCGAGAGTGTCGAGATCGTTCATCGTCACGTCGGTTCCGCCCGCCATGACGCCGGTCACGTGGCTGCGGGTGTTCGCCCCGCCGATCGCGAAGTAGCGCACGAACAGATCGTCGAGGTCGGCACCGATGCGGTCGAGGTCTCGTCGCAACTCGCCGACCCGGTCCGATGCAGCGTCCTGGTCGACACGATCCGCCCCACCGTCCCGCGTGCGCGTCCTGATCATGACCGATGCCGCTGCCGTGGCGAGCGTCGTGGCGGTCGCCACGTCGCGGTGCACGAGCTGGTCGCTCGCGGCGTAGACGCTGAGGGCGCCGAGCGTGCCCACCGGCCCGAGGATCGGGAACGCATGGATCGACGCGTATCCGGACGCGCGAGCCAAACGTTCGAGCTCGCGCCAGTCGTCGACGTGCTCGGACAGCACCGCTCCGCTGGCGGCGCCTCGCGCGAGTGTCTCCATCGTCGGTCCCCCGTGACCGATCTGCTGGAGATCGAGGCGATCCACGGCGCCGGGTCGCGCACACAGCGTGCGGGGCTCGGCGACGCCGACGACGCTGATCCCCGGAGCACGCGAGAGCAGTGCGGATCCCACCGACGCGAGCAACAGGAGCATCTGCCGTCCGGTTGCCTCGTCCACGGCGGCGTCACGCCACCGGGCGTCCGGTCCGGGTCGGTTCGTCGGCTCAGGATGATGCTCCATGGCGTCCTTTCGTACACGTCCGTCCGATGTTCGCGCCGACGGGCACCGTGTGCGGGTCGTGGCGGGCGCCCGTGGTGCTCAGACGATGAGTTCGCGAGGACGTCGCAACCACACGCCGAGCTCGAAGTGTTCGTCGACGAGGCCCACGACACGTTCGAGGAAGTCGAGTTGATCGAGCTGGCGACCGATGCTCGCGGCCGATCTCGGGTGGTCGGGTTCCCCGGTCGAATGGACCGCGATGAGGTGCCCTCCCGGTTCGAGCCAGCAGTCCAGTCCGGCGACTGCAGCGTCCCAACCGACGTCGGACAGGTAGTACGGAACGTCCGACCAGACCACGAGGTCGCCGACGCCGAACGGCCAGTAGTCGGGAAACCGTGCGTGGAGCACGTGGACATGCTCGGAACGGCCGACCCTCGCCTTGGCGGCGTCGACCGCACACTCGACGAAATCGAACGCGAACACTTCGTCGCACCGTTCCGCGAGAAGTTCGCTCAGGGCGCCTGTCGAGCAGCCGGGCTCGACGGCCCGGTGGTAGCGCTTGCGCGGCAGCGCCGCGAGGGTCAGACGGTGCTTGCGCTGTTCGTACCAGCTCGTGTCGGCGTGCCAGGGATCGTCGCGCGTGGCGTACAGCTCCTCGAAGTGTTCGGGGCCGAGCGTCGTGCCGGTCGGTGACATCGTGCCGGTCGGGACCGTCGTGCCCATCGTG
>CAXBAZ010000203.1:0-6853 GCA_963973395.1 uncultured Acidimicrobiaceae bacterium | reverse complement strand
CCGCCCTCACGGCTGCCGCTGATGATGGCGATCGGTGTCGCCGTCGTCTCGGTGGTCGCCGCTGTCCTCTTCGCCGTCGATGTCTCGTGAGTTCCGCCGTTCGGTCGGTCGCGGTGCCGCCGGCTGGCGCGGAGTACGACCCGACCGCCCGGCGACGGTGTTCGACGCAGGGCTGCAGCACGAACGCACCGCCCTCGCCTGGGAGCGCACGGCGATCGCGTCGATGGTGGCCGGGGTGCTGATGGCGCGGTACGCGGCCGCGGAGATCCATCTCGCTGTCGCGGCTGTCGGCGTGGCCCAAGTGGTCGTGGGTGCGGCGCTGCTGGTGTGGAGCGCCGGGCACTACGAGGAGCTCCACGGACCGCTGCGAGCGGGCAGCTCGCCGATCCATCCCGTCGCCGCCCGCCGCGTCGGCGTCGGCGCGATGATCTTCACCGGGGCCGGCTTCGTGCTTGCGGTGATGATCGCCCTCGTGGGGTGACGAACCGCGGCCTGCCGCGCCGGAATATCGCCGCGCCGCCGTCGGGTTCCGTCCCCGTGCGAAGCTGTGATCATGCGACCGACGAACGCCGAGCGCGCCGGTGATGCGTCGTCGTCGCCGTCTCGGAGCGTGTCTCGGTGAGCCGGGAGGGCGACCAGGCGTTCGAGCAGTACGTCCTCCCCGAACTGGACGTGATGTTCCGCGTGGCGTACTCGCTCACGCGCAACCGCCCCGACGCGGAGGACCTGGTGCAGGACACACTGGTCCGCGCCTACAAGGCGATCGAACGGTTCGACGGCCGCTATCCGCGGGCCTGGCTCCTCACGATCCTGCGCAACACGCACATCAACCGCAATCGGCGACGCCGCCCCGAGCTGTTGCGCGATCCGGACACCCAGCTCGAGCGTCTGGTGCAATCACCCGAGACCGCCGAGGCGATCCGTCCCGATCGATTCGTCGACCTCGAGTTCGACGCCGGTCTCGAAGCAGCGCTGGAGTCGCTGTCCGAGCCGTTTGCCGAAGTGATCGAGCTCGTCGACGTCGACGGGCTCGCGTACGCGGAGGCCGCTGAAGTGCTCGGCATCCCGATCGGCACGGTGATGAGCCGCCTGCACCGCGCTCGGAGGAAGATCCGTGGGCAGCTCCGTCGCGCGGGTGTCGCTCCGACACATGACGACGTGATCGCAGCGAGGCAGGCGTGATCCGATCGACGATTCGACTCATGACCTTCGGGCGTTGGCCCGGACTTCGGCCGGGCGATCCGATGACCTGCCCCGAGGTCGGGCGACTCCTGCAGCGGTACCTGGACGACGAGCTGCGCGACGACGCGAGCGCCGAATCGCTCTCGGAGCATCTCGAACTCTGCCGCCGGTGCGGGCTGGAGGCCGACACCTACCTCGAGATCAAGACGGCGTTGGCGAGGCGGCGGGCAGACGTGCCGTCCGAGTCGCTCGAGCGCCTCCGTGCGTTCGGTGAACACCTCATCCGCAACGATTGAGACCAGGCAGCGGAGCCGGGCCGCGTCCGGGTGTGGTCCCCGCCCTCCACGCAGCAACGTTGCTACCGTCCTGGCGACGCAGGCGATCGGGTAGCGCACGGGTAGCGCAGCTGATCGGAGACGAGGCTTCGCTGCGGCACGGTGGCCCGGGCATTCTCGACCTCCTCGCGAGGTTGCGGGCACTCGTCGAGACCGTGCCCGGTCAAGACCGCCAACGCCCGGCCATGGCCACGACGCCACACAGAGTGTGGTTGTCGGCGGGCTCCAACGCTCGCGGGCATGGGTCCTGAGCGCGAAGTAGCATCGATGCCATGGGTGCTCGTCGTGCGATCGTCGAAGCCAGACGTGACGAGATCAACGAACTCGCGCGTCGTCATCACGGTCGGGCGGTGTCGTTGTTCGGTTCCGCAGCGCGCGGTGACGACCACGCCGACAGCGATTTCGACTTTCTGGTCGAGTTCGAACCGGGGAGTTCGTTGTTCGACTTGATGGATCTCCAAGAGGCGCTCGAGTCGCTGCTCGGTGCTCACGTCGACGTGGTGTCGGTCGGCGGCTTGAAGGATCGTGACGACCACATCCGCCAGGAGGCCGTCCCAATTTGAGCAGGAGTGATGACCTGCGCGTCGCCGACATCGTCGAGGCTGCCCGCCAACTCGGCGAACTCGTCGCCGACGGCCGTGACGTCTTCGATGCGGACTGGACCCGACAGCGTGCCGCTGAGCGATTGCTCGAGATCATCGGTGAGGCGTCCAATGCGTTGTCCGAGGATTTCAAGGCCGAACATCCCGCCGTGTCGTGGCGGCACATCATCAACCTTCGCCACCTGCTCGCACACCACTACCACCGGGTCGACATGGACCAACTGTGGACCATCGCGACGGACGACATCCCACTACTCCTCGCCGAACTCTCGACGCAGTAGCACCTCTGGCCCGGACGGGATCGAGGCGGCGTAACGTGGGCGAGATGGGTGCGTCCGAAGATGCCGATCGCGACGAGGTGCTCAGCCGATTCCTCTCCGGGCTGGCCCGAGGCGCCGACGCCAATCAACTGACGGCTGACATCGCCGAGCTGCACCGGCGCAACAACACGTTCCCCGGCGAAGTGCTCATGGAACTCGCCGCCGACGCGCTCGACCTGGCCGACTACGGCCGGGACCGTCGGGTCGAGTACCGAGCTCTGCTGACCAAGTCGTTCTACGCGTTCGGGCTCGCCGGTCTGGGCGCCCTCACTCTGATCTCGCCTGGTCCGTGACGTTCGCGAACGTGGCAGAGCGGCACATCTGGGTCCGTGCTCTGGTGGACGAAGTGCCGGCCGGCAGGCTGCTCAGGCGGTGACTGACCCGAGGAAGGCGGTCAGTGCCGCCCAGTTCAGTCCTTGCACGTCATGCATGCGCATCGATTCGGGGCCGGTGTCGACCCCGTCGAAAACGACGATCTGGCCCGCCGCCCTGACCAGGTCGCGCGTCCGCACCTGGACATCCAACGGAATCAGCGAATGTGTACCACCGATCAGATAGAGGGGAGGGTCGGCAGGGTCGCTGTACGTGGTGATGTCGCTGTGGGCGATCCGTTGCTCGGAGCACCGCGCGAACGACCGGCGTGGGCAGTCGAGCAGGTTGGCAATCGCCGGAGCGGGAGACAGGTTGTTGCCGTCGGCGTCGACGGTCCCTTCGGGTACCGCAGCCGCGAAGAGGCTCGACATCATGTTGCCGTCCTGCGACAGGATCGCTCGGACAGCCGGCAGACCACCAGGAGGGTCGAAGGCGCCGTCGTTGCGCGCTGTGGCACCCAAACCGCTGATGTGAGCGCCGGCCGAGAATCCGCCCACGACGAGCTTGCCGACGTCGACGTGCCACGCCACAGCGTTCTGGGTAACCGCCACCAAGCTGGAGTAGAAGTCGTTCACGATGTCTTCGAGATGAAACTCGGGGGTCAGCCGGTAGTTGACCGACACGACCGTCCAACCGTTGGCATGTAGGCGACGAGGCACCCTGTTGAAGCTGCTCATGTCGTCGTTCAGCGCGAGGGCCTTGTCGCCGCCCTCCCAGCCGCCACCGTGGAGCCACACCAGGGTCTGGCCGGTCGTGCCGCGATGGACGTCGAGTGCCTGCAAGCGATGCGACCCGTACCGGTGGGTGATGTCAGGAGCTTCGATCGCGACATCTTCGGGCAGCAAGGTCGAGGCATTCGGGTCCGGCACCTCGTAGTTCGTGTTCGCCGCCGTTCCGGTGTAGCCCATGACGTCGACGATGATGCCGGCGTGGGCCAACGTGAAGATCGAGAACGAACCGTTGCGTAGGGGCACGATCATGAAGTTGCTGTCGGCGTCTCCTGTGGTGTGGTTCAGCGCTGACACGTCGGGCATCGAACCGGCGCCGTCCCAGACGGTCAGGTGTCCGGGCGCGACACCGTCGGCGACGGTGATCTGAACGCCGACAGCGGTCACGGTCGGATTGAGGTTCGTCTCGACCCGGATCACCGAACCGGCAGCCGACCCGCCGGTGTCGCGGTTGTCGAGTACTCGCTGGGGTGTGAGAGCCGTGTACCCGTCTGGGGCTCCCATCAGATCCACGATGATCCCGGTGTGGGCCAGCGTGAATATCTCGAACGTGCCGTTCGAGGCGAGTGGAACGATGACGAAGTTGCCGTCGACGTCGCCGGCGCGACGGTAGTTGAGGACGGAGGTCTCGGGCCTTCTTCCCTGTCCGCTCCATGCCGTCAGGAATCCCGGGCCGGCGGTGTCGGCCACGGTGATCTGCACGGCAGCATGGGGTGTGCCCGCCGGAAGTCCGGTTCGCACGGTGATCGTCGAGCCAGAAGGAGTTCCACCCGTGGTGCGCGTGTCGACGATCCGACGCGGTGCGCTCGACGGGTACGAGGTCATCGAACCCATGACGTCCACGATGATGCCGGTCGTCTCGGACGTGTAGATCTTGAACCTGCCCGCGCTCACAGGAAGGATCACGAAGTTGGCGTTGACGTCGTTCGAGTGCCGGAAGTTGAGCACCGATGTTTCCGGCCGTCGGCCCCGTCCGCTCCACGCCGTCAGAAAGCCCGGGCCAGCGGTATCGGCGGCCGTGATCTGAACTCCGACTGCAGCGACGTCGGCCAGCCGCGTGTCGATCGTGAGCGTCGAACCGCGCGCCGTTCCACCGGTGGCGCGCGTGTCGAGCACGCGGCGTGGGACGACTGGGATGTACACGTCGGGTGCTGGACACATGGGCGAGCCGGCCTTCGTCGAGCAGGTCGGGAGCACGAAGGTGGTGCCGAGGGTAGTCGCCGTCGGCAGCGACCAGCGTGCCACCCAACGCCGGCTGGTGGACGCTGATTCGGAGTGGCCGGCCGGTGCGCAGTGAACTCGCGATGCGTCCGGACGAGGAGGTTCCGGGCGCGATCATCTTCGCGAAGAGCGCCGTCTGACGACGACGCATGCGAGCGAGCGCCCGGAACGCCGGCTCTTCGTACGGCCGTTGTCGCAGACCGGGAGCAGGATCCGAACGAGTCCGGTCTCATCAACGGGGTGGCCGTGCGGTGCGCACGTGGATGACAGTCCGAAGATCGTGGCGCAGATTCGGGACTCCGCCATCGACGAGGCGAGAGAACTCCAGGAACTTCCCGTCATGTCGCATCCCTCGTTGCACGCGGTCGCGTCGGATCTGTCGCGAGAGGGCGACGTGCCAAACTCCTCTCGTGGAGCGTGAGCAGCCGCCGACACCCGGCTGGGCCGACCTCGGAGCCATCGCACTGACGTTCTTCGCGCTCGGGGTGACGGTCAACGTGCTGGTCCTCGAACGGGTCGAGTCGGAGGCGCTCACGATCGGTGCAGCGGTGCTCGTCAACGCCGCGACGACCGAGCTGGCCTACATCGCAGTCCGGGACGCAGGCGGTTCGCAGATCGCTGCGGTCGCCGCCGGATGGGTCGTCGCGTCCCGGTTCGGTCTCCTGGCGGTCAGCCTGGGTGCGCGCCTTCAGGTCGGGCGGTTCCACCGCGCTGCCGCCGCGTCGCAGGCGTTCGATCCCAACGTCGGGCTCGCGATCCAGCAGCAGAGTCCCGCCCTGGTGGTGCGGGTCTTCTGGCGCGTGACCGGTGCGATGCTCGCCGGCTGGTACCTCGGAATCGTCGTCGGTGTGTTCCTCGGCAACGTGCTCGGCGACACTCAGCGGCTCGGTCTCGACGCCGTGTTCCCCGCCGCCTTGCTGGCGATCATCGGCAACCTCCTGCGGCAGCGGGCCGGGGCCACCGCCGCGGCCGTGGGCGGCGTGCTGTGCCTGGTACTCATCCCCGTCGCACCCGCCGGCGTCCCGATCATCGTGAGCCTGGTGGGAGCCTTCGTGGCGCTGCGTGTCGCCCGAGCCCCGGCGCGGCCCGCCGCCGAGGAAGCACACTCGTGACCTGGACGGTCGTGTTCGTGCTCGCAGCAGGCATGTGGGGGCAGCGGTTCCTCGGCATGTACGTCGGCGGTCCCGTGCTGTCCCGGTTCCCGGCACTGGGGACGCTCGCCACCCTCATCCCGGCGGCCGTCGTGACGGCGGTGATCGTGCAGCTCACTGTGGCGTCGGGGGCATCGCTCGTGCTCGATGCCCGGTTCGCAGGCGTCGCCGTCTCCGGCATCCTGGTCTGGCGGCGTGCCCCGTTCGTCGTCGTCGTGGTCGTCGCTGCGGCGGTGACGGCGCTGGTTCGATCTCTGTCGTGAACGACCGGCGGACGCTCAACTCGCGACGGCCGACGACGGCGAGCCCGGCTCGACCACCCCGCGGGCGGGCGCCGCTCAGCCGAAGCGGACGGCGATCTCGGCGAGAATGGAGCCCTCCTCGGGGGTGACCTCGTCGTCGATGCCGACGACCTCGCGCGCGGCCGAGAACAGCGCGCGTCGCAGCACCCGGCTGCTGATCCGGCGGTCGATGTCGTCGATCAGCTCGACGACCTCGTCCTTGGTGATCGCGTCCTGGGCCCGGACGATCGCCGGACCGAGGTACTTGTCGAAGGTGAAGTCGCCGTCGCGCCAGTCGTCGGAGATGTCCTTGATCGCGTCGATCTCGGCTTGTTCGAGGGTGCGATCGGCCGCCATCACGAGTGCGAGGAGTTCGAGCGCGGCCGTGTGCTCGAGGTCGGCGGTCGCGTGGACGGCGACGCCCCGGTAGAGCTCGTGCAGACGGTCGTTCATCCGGCCGAACCTAGTTGGCCGGAGCGTCGCCCAACGACCGCCGGAGGAAGTCCAGCTGGTGGAGCAGCAGGTTCTCCGCCACGATCTCCTGCGGCGTCATGTGGGTGACGCCGACCAGCGGCAGCACCTCGTGCGGTCGGCCCGCCGCCAGCAGGGCCTGCGACAGCTGCAGGGTGTGGGCCGCGACCACGTTGTCGTCGGCCAGACC
>CAXBAZ010000202.1:0-6865 GCA_963973395.1 uncultured Acidimicrobiaceae bacterium | reverse complement strand
GCCCCACCCGGCGGGCCGGGATGATGAAGATCGGGAGCACGATCAGTGCGAGCAGCGTCAGCCGCCACTCGAGCAGCAACATCGTGGTGAGCGTCGTGACGAGCACGATCACGTTGCTGACCACGCTGCCGAGCGTGCTCGTCACCGCCGACTGAGCGCCGACGACGTCGTTGTTGAGTCGGCTCGTGATCGTGCCGGTCGGCGTGCGGGTGAAGAACGCGATCGGTAGCCGCTGCACCTTGGCGTACAGCGAACGGCGCAGGTCGGCGATGAGGCCCTCGCCGACGCGGGCGCTGCACCACCGCTGGACGATCTGGAGCGCCGCGTCGGCCAGGGCGGCGACGACGGCGATCGCGGCCAGCCACCAGATCGCGGCGCGGTCGCCCGTCTCCTGGGCGTCCGGGATGGCGACGTCGAGGATCCGGCGCACGACCAGCGGCGGGACCAGAGCGAGCAGTGCAGCGAGCACGATCGCCGACAGGAACACCACGATCGTGCCGCGGTAGGGCCGGGCGAACCCCCACACGCGCCGTGCGGTGTCACGGGCGAGCGTCGTGTCCTTCAGCGCATCGGTGTCCCGCGGCATCATGTGGTGCGGGCCCATACGCATGCGGGCAGGCTACGCGGGCGATCCGAGGTTCCGACTCGATGCCCCGACGCCGAACCCGGCTCGTACGATGTCGTGATGCGTGGGCGGATCGTCGGACTCGTGGTCTCCATCGCCGTGGTCGCCGCGGCGTGCAGCTCGGGAGACAGTGGAGTGACGCGTACGTCGACCGCCGAGCGTGACGTGGTCGACACGACCACCACGGCTGCGCCCGACGACACGGACGAAGCGTCCGCCACCGATGACACGGTCGGCACGTCGACCGTCGATCCCCCACCCGACGACGACGCCCCCTTCGAACCGGCGCCGATTGAGTGGGAGGCATTCGACGACGACGTCGACGTGGCGACGCTCGACGTGCCGGTCGACTACGCCGACGCCGACGGTGACACGATCGAGTTGTTCCTCGCGAAATACCACGCCACCGACCAGGAGAACCGGATCGGCACCCTGTTGGTCAACCCCGGCGGTCCCGGCTTCGGAGGCTCCGACTTCGCGTTCTTCGCCTCGCAGATCTTCGACCAGCGACTGCTACAGCGATTCGACATCCTCGGTTGGGATCCGCGCGGCACGGGTGAGAGCGTCCCGGCGATCGACTGCATCGACGACTACGACCGCTACTTCAACGAGATCGACTCGACGCCCGAGTCCGACGCCGAACGCCAGGTGCTGATCGACACCGCCGAGGAATTCGCCAACGCGTGTCAGGAGCGGAACGCGGCGATCATCGACTTCGTCGGCACCAACAACAGCGCTCGCGACATGGACGCCATCCGACGTGCGCTCGGCGAGGACACGATCTCCTACTTCGGTTTCAGCTACGGCAGCGAGCTCGGCGCCACGTGGGCGACGCTGTTTCCCGACACGGTCCGGGCCGCGGTGCTCGACGGTGCCGCCGACCCGAACGCGGATGCCCTGGAATCGAGCCTGCAGCAGATCGAGGGTTTCGAGACGTCGCTGGCGACGTTCCTGGCCGAGTGCAGCGCGCGCGAGGCGTGTGCGTTCCACAACGACGGAGACGCCGAGCAGGCGTTCGACGACCTGATGGCCTCCCTCGACGCCGACCCGTTGCCCAGCGACGGAGACCGTCCGCCGGTCAACCGTGACGTCGCCGCGACCGGCGTGATCCAGGCGATGTACTCCGAGTCGTTCTGGCCCGTGCTCGAGGAGTCGCTGGCCGCCGCGGCGCAGGGTGACGGCAGCGGCCTGCTCGAACTCGCGGACACCTACTACCAGCGGATGCCCGACGGCACGTACGGCAACGAACTCGAGGCGTTCCAGGTGATCTCGTGCGCCGACGCCTCCGAACGGAAGTCGGTGGCCGAGACCGACGCCGAGAACGAGCTCTACACCGAGGTCGCTCCCCGCCTGGTCCCCGAGGGGTCGGCGGGCGGCTATTTCTGCACGTTCTTCCCCACCGCGCCCGATCCCCGCATCGACATCGACGGGGCCGGCGCCGGCGCGATCGTCGTGATCGGCACCACCGGCGACCCAGCGACCCCGTTCGAGTCGACGGTCCGGATGTCGAACACACTCGAAGACGGCCGTCTCGTGATCGTCGAGGCCGACCAGCACACCGGTTACGGCGTCAACCGTTGCGTCATCGAGGTCGTCAACGACTATCTCATCGACCTCGTGGCTCCCGCCGACGAGACCGAATGCGCCTGACGCGCGACGACCGCCGGCGACCCCGAGGTCGACCGACGGTCGTCGATGGCGGAGAAGGTGGGATTTGAACCCACGGACGCTTGCACGTCGCACGCTTTCGAGGCGTGTCCCTTCGGCCGCTCGGGCACTTCTCCGTCGGCGAGGCTAGCGGGAACCCTGCGGGCTCACGCCTGTTACGGTTCGAGAACAGTGTCATCGTGGGCTCAAGAGGACGTCACACCGGCCCGATACATTTGACACGAGGCTCACATATCGGCGGGACGACCCACTGGTCGCCATGGCAGCAGCACGAAGGAGGGGACCAGATGACGCAGGCCGCGGTCGTGCGCGCCGAGCACGTGTTCAAGCTCCTCGTCACGGGTCCGTTCGCGGCCGGGAAGACGTCGTTGATCCAGGCCGTGTCGCAGACACGGGTCGTGGGCACCGACGTCGAGACCACGGGCGTCGAGTCCGGCGTGAAGTCGCACACCACCGTGGCGATGGACTTCGGGAGCTACGCCCTCCGCGACGAGGCGGGCGACACCGACGTCCGGCTGCTCCTGTTCGGCACCCCCGGTCAGGCCCGCTTCCGGTTCATGACCGACATCATGAAAGGCGAGGTCGACGCGATCGTGTTCGTCGTCGATGCCGACGCCACCCACACCCACGCCGAGGCGGGCGCCGAGATGCGGGCGCTCCTGGCCGATGTCCGCGTGCCGGTCGTGGTCGCGGTCAACCGGTGCGACGACCCGGCGGAAGCCGCGGTGCTCGCCCGCCAACTGGGTGCGCTGGCCGGCGAGGCCGCGGTGCCGTGTCAACTGATCCATTCCGAGTCCGCACGCGAGGTGGCGATCGAGGGACTGCTCGCCGTGCTCGACCGTCTCGAACGAGGTGACGTGCGCGTGCTCGAACCTCTCGAGCGGGTGCTCGTGTTGGCGGGAGCAGCATGACGTTGGAGCGCGAACACGTCGCAGAACTGTTCGGACTGGCCGGCAGCTTCCCGCGGCCCGGCTGGGTGGTGCTCGACGCCGCCCGCGCGCACCGCTTCACCGGCGAGTTGGCGTTCGACGTCGATCCGCAGGTCAACGTGTACTTCGACCGGGGTGCGATCTATCTCGCCGAGCGCACCACCGACCCCGGCCTCGGGGCCCGACTTGTCGACGCCGGCGCGCTCAACGCGGCCCAACTCGAACACGGGTCGATGCGGATCGGCGAGACCGAACACCTCGGCAGGCTCTTCGAGCGGGTGCCGTCGGTCGACCGCCAGGCAACCCTCGTCGTGACCGAGATGATGAACGATGCGTGCGTCGCCTGGCTCGCCGGCCAGGCCGTCCGTGGCGTCGTCTCGACGCCGTACCGCCACCATCCGTCCGGCATCCATCGTTGGGAACGCGCCGACGATGCCGTCGAACTCCGGCCAGGCGACCCGCTCCCCGCCCCTGCGCCGACGGCGGCACCGGTCGAGATGGCCGCGCCCGAATCGGTGCTCTCGGGATCGGTCTACGACGACGATCCGCTCGTCAGGTGGGACGAACCGTCCTGGCTCGACGGTCGACCTCGCGACACCGGTGCCGACGAACCGGCACGATCGAACGACGGACACGTCCGGTCGCTGCTCGACGACGACTGGGCCGATCGTGTCGAATGGGCGGGGCTTCCCGAGCCGGGCGCCGACCCCCTGACGCCGACGGCCACGCTGCCGCCACGACCCGTCGAACCCCCCGACCGCTTCGAACTCATCTGGCCGTCCGGTCGAGTCGACGCCGACTTCCCGGCATCGGTCGACGCCGACGTCATCGACATCGATCGCGCCGGCCCCACCGCCCGCGTCGCCCGCTCCGGTGCGCCACGCGACCACGACATCCAACTACCGGTCGACGACTCCGGACTCTGGGACTTCGAGTCGTCCCGCCCGTCGTTCGGGCCCGACGACGAGCCGCCGACCATGGTCGAACCGACCGAGAGTCCCGACCTGGCCGACGACGTGGCCCTGTCGGTGCGCCGCGCTGTCGCCTCGATCGAGACCGGTTCACTCGCCGCCCGCCGCCGGCTCGCCGAGGCGCCGTTGGCAGATGACTCCTCACGCGGCAACGGCCTCGTGATCCCGGGGCGCGTCGCCACCCGGACGGAAGCGACCCTCTGGGGTGCCACCCGGCCCGACCTCACCCCGGCACGGTCGGTGTTCGACGAGCCGAGCACCGAACCCGGTCCGACCGCCCCACGTTCCGGCTCGAACCGACCCACGACCACCGACCGCGACTCCGAGCCGTCCCGCATGTCGGCGTTGCGGCGTCTCATCGGTGGCCTTCGAGGCCGTTGACCGGACGCGCTCCGACGCGCTCCGACCGGTCGTGTCAGATATCGAGGCCCTTCGCGGCGACCGGCGTCATCAGGGTCAGTTCGGGTCGTCCTGCGAGCAGACCACCGAACGCTCCCATCGCGGCGCGCATCCGGTCGCCCTTGCCGTGCACGTCCTTCGCCGCCTGGTCGCGGTACAACTCGAAGAAGTAGTACACGCCGGGTTCGTCGGTCACCGCGTGGGCGCTGTACACCTCGAGTCCGTCCTCCTCGGCCGCGGCGTCGATCACACCACGCAACGCGGTCTCGAGGTCGTCGGCCTTGCCGTCGGCGGCGGTCAGTTTCGCAATGAGGGAGATCTTCGACATGTCCGGCAACGTACCCTCCGCCCGGTGCGACCTCGAAGCCGGAGCCGACCGGCAGCACCAATCCGTCGAGGGCGGCACGCCGAATCCCCCACATGGCACGTGCACAGGTCGACGCCGCTCGTGGTCGACCTCGAGGTCGACGTTTCGGCGCCCCACCGTGGGGGCATGGTCGCTGCGAGTCGCACCGACGACGCGCATCCGATCGGGCCACCCGTTCCGTACCGATTGATGACGACGCACCGCAGGTGTGTCGTCATCGAACCCGAGGAGTACCGAACACCATGGCCCGATACCGCACGACCGTCCGTACGGCCCTGCCGCCCGCCGAAGCCTTCGGCTTCATGGCCGACCTCCGCAACTTCGAGGACTGGGATCCCGGCGTGCGCCGCGCCACACAGGTCGTCGGCGACGGAGCCGGACCGGAAGCCTCGTTCGACGTGGTCGTCGATGCCCGCGGCTCAGGCCTCACGCTGCGGTACGTGACCACCGAGTACGACGCACCCCGCCGCGTCGTCGTGCGGGCCGAGAGCAAGATGTTCACCTCCCTGGACCGGATCGACGTCGAACCCGACGGCACCGGCTCGCTCGTCACCTACGACGCCGAACTCCGCCTCAACGGTCCGCTCGGCGTCCTCGACCTGCTGCTCCGTCCGGTGTTCGATCGCATCGGTGGTCGTGCGGACGACGGCCTCCAGCGCGCCCTCGACGGGGAGAAGGTGTGACCCGATCTCGCCGGCGGATCGCCGTCGTCGGATCCGGCATCGCCGGCCTGACGGGTGCCCACGAGCTCGGCGCCGACCACGACGTCGTGCTGTTCGAAGCCGCGCCCCGCCTCGGTGGCCACGCCAACACCGTCGACGTCGACGATCGAACCGCCGGAACGCTGGCGATCGACACGGGCTTCATCGTGCACAACGACCGCAATTACCCCAACCTCCTCGACCTCTTCGGGGAACTGGACGTACCCACCGTCGACACGGAGATGAGCTTCGCGGTCACCGACCGCGACCCGGACTCTCCGACGAACGGATTCACCTATCGCGCGACCAGCCCCAACACGCTGTTCGCCGATCGCCGCAACCTCGGCCGTCCGGCGATGTGGCGGATGCTGCGCGACATCGTCCGCTTCTACCGTCAGGCGACGAGTTTCCTCGACGACGGCGACGACGTCACGACGCTCGACGAGTTCCTCGGTCGGCACGGGTACGGGCGCGAGTTCATCGAACTCCACCTGATCCCGATGGGTGCCTCTGTGTGGTCGACCGACCCGAACGCGTTCGGGGCGTTCCCCGCCCGGAGTCTCTTCACGTTCCTGCACCACCACGGTCTGCTCGGCGTCGGCGACCGCCCCCAGTGGCGCACCATCGTCGGCGGCAGCCGCGTGTACGTCGACGCCATCGCGGCCAGGTTCCCCGGCACGATCCGAGTCGCGACGCCCGTGCAGTGGCTCGAACGCTCCGGCGCTGCCGGTGTGGGCCCCACGGTCGTGACCGCCGACGGCCGGGAGACGTTCGACAGGGTGATCGTCGCCACCCACAGCGACCAGGCGCTCCGGATGCTCGCCGATCCGACCGAGGTCCAGCGCGACGTGCTGGGGGCGATCCGCTTCCAACCCAACCGGGCCGTGCTGCACACCGACACGAGTCTGCTGTCACCACGTCGACGGGCATGGGCGGCGTGGAACTACGATCGTCGCACCACAGGCCAGGACGCTGCCACACTGACCTACGACATGACCGCGCTGCAACACCTGCCGGGTGCCGAGCGATACCTGGTGAGCCTGAACAGCACCGACCGGATCGATCCGGCCCGCGTGATCGACACGTTCGACTACGCCCACCCGGTCTTCGACGGACCCGCCCTACGCGCCCAGCAGCGCTTCGACGAGATCGACGGCGTCGGCGGGTTCCACTTCTGCGGAGCCTGGTGGGGCTACGGGTTCCAC
>CAXBAZ010000201.1:0-6873 GCA_963973395.1 uncultured Acidimicrobiaceae bacterium | reverse complement strand
GCAGGCGGCCGGCCACGCGGGGGTGATACATCCGGGGGTGCGCACGGTGCCGGTGGCCATGGCGATCGCTCGACCGGCGGCCTCGTCGGGCGGCCATCCGTGGGCGCGTGTCATCTGGAGGTACGTCCAGAACACCGAGTTGGCGATCAGCGTGGCTTCACGGGCAGGGTCGGTGACGCTCAGTGATCCGTCCGTCATGCCGTCGCGCAGGAGGCGCTCGAACAGCTCGATGAACTCGAGGCTCGTCGTCCGTCCCGGCCGCCCCGGGATCGGGAGGTTCGGCTGGCCGAAGAACTGGACGACCACTCCGCCGTGACGCTCGGCGACCTCACACAGCACCCGCAGCCCCATCTCGAGCCGCTCCGCAGCGTCACCCGAACCGGTGGCCACCGGCCACAGCGACGTGCGCAAGTCGTCGCTCGCCCGCACGAGGACACCGACCAGGCAGTCGTTCACCGAGATGCCGCGACGGTGCAGCGTGACCCTCGAAATGCCCGCCTCGTCGGCGATCGACGACAGCGACAGTCCACGCAATCCCTCGCGCTCGATGATCCGGTCGGCGGCGTCGAGCACCTGGTCGTCTGGAGCGGGTCCCATGGGGTTGACAATACCATGTTGCATCAATGCAACACCTATGTTTCACTGATGGGGTGTTCACGATCCGATCGCCACGTTCCGACGCCGAGTGGCTGCAGACCCGTGCCGTGCTGCTCGACAGCATCGAGTGGATGCGCGCCGCCCTCGGTATCGACCTGTTCGCCGAACAACCGAGCGTCATCGCCGAGCTCGCTGATCTCCCCGCTGTGTACGACGGTGTACGGGCCGTCCTGCTCACCGCCGTGACCGACGGCGACGAGTTGGTGGTCGGCACGATCGGCGTGCGGTGCCACGCCGACGGGACGGCAGAACTCAAGCGCATGTACGTGCGTGCGGTCGCCCGTCGTCAGGGAGTGGGTGAGGCATTGCTCGCCGCCGCGGTCGAGTTCGCACGTTCGCGAGACGCCCGCACGATGTGGCTGGAGACGGCGCGTGGCCCGAGGGACCCGGCGATCGCGCTCTATGCCCGCCACGGCTTCGTCGAGGTGGGCGCCCGCCCCGGTGAGCTGCGCATCGATCGGCTGGTCGTGATGGAGCGTCCGCTGGAACCCGGATCGGGTCGGGGTTCCCTGCGCCTCGACCGCCCGACCGGAACCGGTCGGCCGGAACCGGGAACACCACTGGTGGAACCTGGAGGGCGTTCGTGGGAGGATCGGGCATGGGCACGGGTGACGGTGGGGCACCGTCCGGAGCGGTGACGTTCCTGTTCACCGACATCGAGAGTTCGACTCGGCGATGGGAGGCTGACCCGGAGGCGATGAAGTCGCAGCTGGCCGACCACGACGATGTGTTGCGCGGGACGATCGATTCCCATGGCGGTTGGCAGTTCAAACACACGGGCGACGGCGTGTGCGCCGCGTTCCAGTCCCCACGCGCGGCGGTCGATGCGGCGATCGACGCCCAACGGCTGTTGGAGCTCCCGGTGCGGATGGGGATCGCCACCGGTGAGGTCGAACGGCGCGGGGACGACTACTTCGGTCCGGCGTTGAGTCGTGCAGCGCGGGTCATGGCGGCGGGACACGGTGGACAGATCCTGGTGGCGGGCTCGACCGCGGCACTGCTCACCGGCATCGATCTCCGCGATCTCGGCGAGCACCGGCTCCGCGACCTGTCCGGCGGCGACCGCCTCTACCAGGTGCGCGCCGACGGGTTGATCGGTGACTTCCCGCGTGTTCGCACCGTGGGGGTCGCGACGCCGAACATGCCGGCCGCGGTCGAACTGCTGGGTCGCGAACGAGAGGCACGTGAGATCGAGGAGCGCTTGGGGAACCGTCGCCTCGTCACGATCGTCGGACCGGGCGGCATCGGCAAGACGACGCTGGCTCGGCACGTCCTGCGCGCCGCCGCGCCCGACGTGGTCGATCTCACGTCGACGTCGAACGACGAGGCCGTGCCGGGTGCGGTCGCCGCCCAGCTCGGCTACCCGTCGTTCGAGGCGCTGCTGGCCGCGCCGGAGCGGGCGACGCCGGTCCTCGTCGACAACTGCGAACACGTGCTCGGTGGAGTCGCATCGACGGTCGACCGGTTGCTCGAATGGTGTCCAGGATGGCGCTTCCTCGCGACCAGCCGCTCGCCGCTGAACGCGTCCGGCGAATCCGTCGTGGCGCTCGGGCCCCTGACGAACTCGTCGGCGCTCGATCTCTTCGTCGCCCGGGCCCGGGATGCAGGCGTCGAGATCGATCTGACCGAACCCGAACTCGCCGACACCGTCGGCGAACTGTGCCGCCGGCTCGACGGCGTGCCCCTGGCGATCGAGATCGCCGCGGCTCGCACGCGGGTGATGCCGCCGGCGATGATGCTCGAGAACCTCCGGGCCGGTGTCGACGTCCTGGAACGTCCGCGCTACCGCGGTCCCGACCGCCACCGCAGCGTCCGCGAGACGATCGCCTGGTCGTACGCCCTGCTCGGTGATGCGGAGCGGATCGCGCTCGATCGTCTCTCGGTCTGCGCCGGGCCGTTCGACCTCGACATGGCCGCCGCCGTCGTCGACCGGCACGACCCGACGAGCACGCTGGAGATCGTCGAGGCGCTGGCCGAAGCATCGTTGATCAGCGTCGATCCCTCCTCGTCGACTCCGTACCGTCTGCTCGAGACGATCAAGCGATTCGCGCTGGCGCAGCTGGAGCAAGCGGGCGAGCGGGAGGCGGCCGAGGATCGGTTCATCGGCCACGTCGTCGACGCCGTCTTGACGATCATGGAGCGCGGCCGGGCCGGGTGGACGGCGAAGGTGCTGAACGAACTGATCGCGGAGCACGACAACATCGCTGCCGCATTGGCCGCAAGTCTGCGCTGCGACACCGACCCGACCCGGTCGTTGGTGTTGTGCAGCGTGTTGTGGGGTGTCGTCCACAACGGTCATGTCGACGACGTGGTACAACTCGGCCGGGAAACGCTGCACCGCTGGCCCGACGCCGAGCATCCTTTCTGGCCCGATGCGATGGCGACGTTGGCGACGGCGACCCTGATGTCGGGTGACATCGAGCGCGGTGTGGAGCTGGCGGAATCGGCGCTCACCCGGGCATCGTCGTCCGCCTTCGCTCCGGCCACGCTCCGGCGCGTGCTCGGGTTGGCGGCGCAGGCGGTCGGCGACCACGAACATGCGGTGAACGTCTTCGCCGAGGTGGCAGCAGCGGCCAGGGCGTCCGGCGCCGGGGCGATGGTGATGGAAGCCGACGTGCTCAGGGCACAATCGCTCTCGCTCGCCGGCCGCCACGACGAGGCTATGGATCTCGTCCGTCGTGCTCGCGAGGCGGCCGAAGTCGGTGGTTGGCACATCAACTCGTTGTTCGCTGCCATCGTGGAGGGCGTGCTCCTCGTGCGCGTCGACCTGGCAGCGGCCTGGTCGTGTCTGGCCGCGGCATTGGAGAACTCGCGCCAGGCGCAGTATCCGTACGGTGTCGCCGCGAGCCTGCAATCGATGGCGTACGTCTACCTCTGCCAGGGACGCGACGACGCGGCGGCCTCGACGATCGCCGAGCTGATCGACGAGTTGGGCACGTCACCCGGCGACTGGTCGCGTGCCGATCCGCTCGGCCCGGTCGCGGTGCTCATGCACCGTCGTGGCCTCAGCGGCTGGGACGACGCCGCTGCCACGGCGGAGTGGCGGGCCCGGACGAGCCCGCTGCCCGCGGCGGGTCTACATCTCGCCGGTTTCCCCACCGAACGTGGCCGGGTGCTCCCGGCTCGTCAGGCGAACGACATCATGTTCTCCGTGCTCGCTTCCGTCGAAGCCGACCCCTTCTCGACCGACCCGTCTCCGGCCGCCGGGAACCGACAGGTCCCCCCGGTCTCGGGCGAGGCCGCGTTCACGCTCGAGGGCGAGATGTGGACCGTCTCGTTCGGAGGCTCGGTGGTGCACCTCAAGTCGTCCAAGGGCATGCACGACCTGGCCGAACTGCTCTCGCGACCGGGTGCGGACGTCAGCTGTCTCGATCTGGCGGGTGCCGCCGTCGACGATCGGAGCACCGGAGAGGTGATCGATGCCGAAGCCCGACGACAGTACGAGGATCGGCTCCGCGAGCTCCAGGTCGACATCGACGTCGCCGATGCCGACCACGACACCGCCCGCGCGGAACGTGCCCGGGCCGAGTTCGATGCGATCGTCGACCACCTCACCGCCGCGCTCGGGCTCGCAGGGCGGCCGAGGCGCCACGTCGACACGACCGAGCGGGCACGGTCGGCCGTCACCCAGCGGATTCGAGGTTCGATCAAGCGGATCGAGGCCGCACACGAGCAACTCGGAGCACACCTGCGCAGCTCGATCCACACCGGCATGTTCTGCAGCTACCGCCCGGAGACACCTGTGCGCTGGGCGGTCCGCTCTCAGGGGCCGACGCCCGAGCTCACGACGCCCGGTTGATCATCGCCGGAGGCAGCGGCGCCGTGGTGCGGTCAGGGTCGCAGGATCGCGAGCGGAGTGGCGTCTCGCACGTCGTCGGTGGTGGCCACCCGCACGCGGTTCCGACCGGCGTGTTTGGCGGCGTACATCGCACGATCGGCAGCGCTGACGACGAGGTCGGCTTCGCACGGCGGCGTTCCGGCGATGCCGATGCTGATGGTGAGGCGGTGATCGTTCGGGAGACCGGGCCATTCGTGTCCCTCGACCCGACCACGCAGACGTTCGCAGCGGGCGGTCGCCTGTTCGACCGTCGTGGCGGGCATCACGATGAGGATCTCCTCGCCGCCGTATCGCACGATGACGTCGTCGTCGTCCGCCCCGTCGAGCAGCACCTGAGCGAGCTCGACCAGCACTGCGTCGCCGACGCCGTGCCCGAGCTCGTCGTTGATCCACTTGAAGTGATCGACGTCGACCATCGCCAGCGCGAACGGCTCGGCCACGCCGGCACCGGCGGAGAGCTCGTGCAGCGTGCGGTTGAGTCGGCGCCGGTTGCCCAGCCCGGTCAGCGGATCGCGCTCGGCGCGGTACCGGTGGCGTTCGACCTCGGCGTCGGCCTCCGTCTTCGTCACGAACATCTCCGACTGTGATCGGAGCTGGTTCATGGTTCGCCGACGCTCGAGTCGCTCGTACACCGAGTAGTGGGCGAGAGCCCGGTCGAAGTGTCCCATCGCCTCGGCCGCGAGGTAGGCCGAATGGTGCGCCCTGATCCGAGTGCTGTGCGGGCCGTCGTCCCCCAGGTCGGCCACGAGTTGCTCGAGCCACTCGAAGGCGTCAGCGTACTGACCCGACGCGATGCGCCACGCCCCGATCGTGGCGCGAACCCGGTCGCGATGGGCCATCGCGCCGATTCGTTCGGCTCGGTCGAGTGCGTCGCTCAACTCGCGCTCGGCGGCCTCGAGCTCGCCCTGATACGTCAGCACCTCGCCGAGGTTGCCGCCGACCGCGACGCGGTAGATCGGGTTCTCGAACTCGTCGAGCAGCTGGACGGCGCGCTCCGCTGCATCGCGGGCGGTGATCAGCAGGTCGATCGCCTCGCCACCGTCGTCGATGTCGTGCAGCCGGTGGTACGCGCCGATGGCCGTGGCGACGACCCCGTTGAGCGTGTAGAGCATCGGGAAGGACGGAGCGCTGTCGCCGTGGCGCTCGATCGCCTCGTTCAGGATGCGGAGCGCCTGCCAGCTGTCACCCATCCGTTCCAGGCACACCGCCAGCGAGAACGCGGCGTCGAGCGCCGCGTCGGCATCGGCGTGGACGGCGGGATCCCCGGCCAGTTCCTGGGCAGCACCGAGTGCGATCTCGAACTCACCCGCCTCGCTGCCCGCGAGTGCGATTGTGCGGAGCAGCTCCATCCGGGCTGCGCCGAGTCGTGAATCGGGAGGCTCACCACGAAGCCGTTCGCGGGCGTGGTGCGACTCGCTGATCGCCTCGCGGAGCTTGCCCTGCTGCAGCAGATGGATGCACACCCAGACCGAAGCCTCGGCCTCGAGATCGTCGTCGGCGGCGGCATTCGCGGCGAGCAACAGCTCCCGCGCGGCGCCTTCGCCCGCTCCCGGGTCGCGGTTCGACGCCGGGTCCGCGGCCGCGACGAGTTCTTCGAGGAGCCGGGGCGCGGTGAGAGGGGTCGACGACAACATGGCGATACACCACGGCTATCGGCCGAAACGGGGGCGAACCTGAGGCGTGATGTGCACGGGAATGTACCTGTGGTGTCAGGCCGAGGGGACCGGTCTCGCATTGTGACCACGAAGTGTCACATGCGGCGTCCGCTGGTCTGGTTGTCGTCGGTCGCCGTCGCCGTTCCGGCCTGGTTCCGGCGCTCCGAGTGCGCTGTCGATCCGAGCTCGACCGAGGGCGACCATGGCTGCCTGGGTCCGATTCGAGACCCCCAGACGCACGTAGAGGTTTCGGGTGTGCGTCTTCACCGTGTTGACCGACAGATACAGCGCATCGGCGATGTCGCGGTTGCTCATGCCCGCACACAACAACGTGAGGATCTGCAGTTCCCGGTCACCCAGCACGGTTGCGCTCAGGTGCTCGACGTGCCGGTTCGTTCGATCGCGGACGAGGAGTTCCAGCTTCGCGACCAAGGCGTCGGCGGGCAACGACTTCGACAGCACCGCATGCGCAGTGCCCCATGCCGCCCACGTCTCGTGGCCGTCGACGTGATCCCACGTGTACAACACGGACCGGGTGACGTCACCGGACCTCGACAGCGAACGGGCGCGATGCACAGCGGACACGCGGTCCGGATAGGGGTCGAACAGGAGGACGTCCGCCGGCAGGTCGTCGGCGGCGCACGATCCGTCCAGCACTCGCACACGCGCACCGAACGGCTCGAGCATGTCCCGCACGCCCGCCTGAACGAGGTCGTGATCATC
>CAXBAZ010000200.1:0-6886 GCA_963973395.1 uncultured Acidimicrobiaceae bacterium | reverse complement strand
GTCGGCCGGCTCCTTGTCGAGCGACTTCTTCACTTCACCGGCCTGGTGGATCGCGTCCCAGAACAGCTGGTGGAGGTTCGGGAACTGAGCGAAGTGGTCGGGCGCGAAGAAGTCGGCCCAGAGCACCATCAGGTGATGCTTGACCTCTTCGGCGCGCTGCTCCTTGATGATGATGCAGCGGGTCTTGAAGTGCTCGTCGTCGGAGTCGTGGTACTTGCCGATCGTCTTCTGGCACGACAGCGCCTCGATCTTGGCCTGGGCCGGGTCGTAGACACCGCAGTAGAGGTCGCAGTGGGCGTGGGCGACGGTCGCGTTGGCGAAGAGGCGGCTGAACATCGGATGGTTCTCCTTCATTGATTGCCGTGAGAGACGGAACGAACTCCAACCTACACTTCCCGATCGTGGGTGCCGTGAAACGGTTCGTCGTCGCCGAGGACTCCATGCAGCCGACGCTGCAATCCGGCGACGGCATCCTCGCCGTGCGGTCGACCCGGATCCGGCGCGGCGAGATCCGATGCTTCGAACACCCCCGTCGACCCGGCTTCTGGTTGGTGAAGCGTGTCGGCGACGTGCGGGGCGACACGTTCGAGGCGCTGTCCGACAACACGGAGGCCTGTGCCGTCGACTCGCGCCGCTTCGGGTTCGTCCCGATCGACGGCAGCTACCGCATGCTCGTCCGCATCCCGCGCTGACCCGTCGCCTCACCGACCCCTCACCGTCCCCTTCCCCGTCGTCCCGGTCAGCGTCGTCCCGGTCAGCGTCGTCGGGCGACCAGCGTGGCCTCACCGTCGAGTTCGACGCTGCGCAGCACGTCGACGTCGAACTCGCGGAACGTGCACACGAGCTCACCGGGCGACGCGTGGAACGGACCGGGTTCGTCGGCCAGACCCACCTGGGACAGCACCGTCGTGACGAGGATCCCGTCGGGCTCAAGCGCGTACACCAGCTGTTCGTAGAGTGCCGGGTCGCGGAACCGCTGACAGATGACCAGCGCGAACGAACTGGTCAGTTCCGTCGGAAAGCCCAGGTCCAGATCGACCACGCGCGTCTCGATGCGGTCGCGGACACCGGCCGACATCGCCGCCGAGTTCAACGCCGTGACGGCGACCTCGGACACGTCGAGGGCGACCACTGCGAATCCCTGCTCCGCCGCCCAGATCGACTGTGCGCCGAGACCACACGCCACGTCGAGGCAACGCCCCCCACGCGTGAGCGCGATGCCACCGAGGCCCTTGGGCATCGACGGGTCGCCCGTCGACCGGCCCTGGTAGCGGGCATTCCATCGATCGGCGTCGTCGTGCATCGCCTCGATCTTCGCAGGTACCCTCGGCGGCATGCAGATCGTGTCGGCCCTCTTCGTCGAGAACTTCGAGATGCGTCAGGCGCCCGGTCCGTCGACCCGGATCGACCTGACGGGAGCGATGTTCTCGATGGCGGCACCGGGCCCGGCGCCGGTCACGATCTCACCCCACCTCGTCGGTCTGATCTTCTGCCCGACCGACGGGAGCGGCACCGGAGTCTTCGAAGTCGTGTTCCGGACCGAGATGGGCGATCCCGATGCGGACGACGCCGGCGAACATCTCGCCCGCAACGTCAGCCCGTTCACGGTCGAACCGGGTAAGTTCACCTACCGGTTGGTGCGCGGCGAGCTCGAGTTCGACAGCTACCGCCAGATCTTCGCGTACTGCCGGATCGACCACGGCCCCTGGCACGTGGTGCCGTTCACGCTCCTTCCGCCGACCGAGTAGATCGCCGCCGGCTCCCCGACCTCGTACGCTGCGGCCAGTGACTTCTCGGTTCGTCCCCCTCGCCCTCGCCGCCGGGCTGCTGATCGGTGCCTGCTCGTCGTCCGACGACGACGCGACCACGCCGACGGCGCCGACGAACACGACCGGCACGCAGGCAGACGCCTCATCCACGACGTCGGGCACCACCCGGCCGACCGCCGCGGACTCGACCACCACGTCGCCACCCGTGACCACCGCCGTGCCGCCGTCGTCGACGACACCACCGACCACGAACGCGCCGACCACGAACGCGCCGACCACGAACGCGCCGACCACCTCCGCGACGGCCACGGCGTCGTCCGAGCCCACCGCCGACGAGTTCACCGACGGCGAGACGGACGATCGCGACGCCGCCCGCACCGCGCTCATCACCCTGTCGGTGTTCCCCGACGGCTGGGTCGAGGACCCGATCGTCGACGAGGACGACGATCCCGGCACCGACGAGTTCGAAGCCGAGTTCGACGCCTGCCTCGGCCGCGACGGCGCGGACCAGGTCGGTGACGAACTCGATCGGCTGAAGGTGCGCACGGGCGACTTCCATCCCGCGGACGACGACGCGACGACCGTCTCACACGAGGTCGTCCTGGCGCCCGACGTCGACACCGCCAGAGCGGCGATGGCCGAAGTGAGGATCGACGGGGCGGAGTCGTGTCTCGCGGGCGTGATCGGCGACTTCTACCGCTCGACGTTCGCGGCCGACCCCGACCTCGCCGACGTCGGCATCGGCGACGTGGTCGTCACCCGCACCGAGAGCGACCAGGACCCCGACGTCGCCACCGGCGTGTTGCTGGAGGTGCCGCTCACGATCGACGACCAGACGGTCAGCCAGTTTCTCGAGTTGCGGTACCAGCGTCAGGGGCGGGCATTGAGCGAGTTGTCGTTCTCCTCGTTCGGCGGCCGGTTCAGTCGTGACGGCTTCACGGTGTTGAGCGACGAGGTGACGGTCCGGCTCGCCGCGATCGGCAACTGAGCCGGACCGAACACCCGGCCCGACGCCGGGACCGACCGCTGGCGAGACCACGCCCGGCCGACCGATAAGGTCGACGGTGATGTCATCGCTCTCCTCAGAATTCGACCAGCAAGCCGTCAACGTGATCCGCGGGTTCGCGATGGATGCCCCCTTGGCCGCGAACAGCGGCCACCAGGGCACCGCCATGGCGCTCGCCCCGCTGGCCCACGTCCTGTACAGCCGGGTGATGGACTTCGACCCGGCCGATCCGGCCTGGCCCGACCGCGACCGGTTCGTCCTCTCGAACGGCCACGCGTCGATCCTCCAGTACTCGATGCTGTTCCTCACCGGCCACGGGCTCGAGCTCGACGACCTTCGGGCATTCCGGCAGTGGGAGTCGGCCACACCGGGCCATCCCGAAGCCGGGCACACCGTCGGCGTCGAGGTCACCACAGGGCCGCTGGGACAGGGGTTCGCGAACGCGGTCGGCATGGCGATGGCCGAACGGGTGCTGGCGGGCACGTTCGGCGACGCGGTCGACCACCACACGTTCGTGATCGTCGGTGACGGATGCCTGATGGAGGGCGTGTCGCACGAGGCCGCTTCGCTCGCAGGTCACCTCGGGCTCGATCGCCTGATCGCGATCTACGACGACAACCACGTCACGATCGACGGTGTCACCGAACTGGCCTACAGCGACGACGTGCCCGGCCGGTTCAGGAGCTACGGCTGGCACGTCGTCGACCTCGGTGAGATCGCCAACGACCTCGACGCGCTCGAGTCGGCGCTGAACGACGCCAAGGACCACACGGGTTCACCGACGCTGCTGGTGCTGCGTTCGCACATCGGCTACCCGTCGCCCGATCACACCGACGACCCCGAGGCGCACGGCCTCGCGTTCGACGCCGACGACGTCACCCGGACCAAAGAGGTCATGGGCATCCCCGACGAACCGTTCTGGACGCCCGACGGGTTCGTCGACGAGTACCGCGACTACGCCGCCGCCCGTGGCGCGGCCGTCCACGGTGCGTGGAGCGAACGCAACGCCGCCGCGATCGCGTCGCCCGAATGGGACGCCGCCTGGAACGCGACCGGCGTCGAGGGCTGGGACACCGAACTGCCCACCTACGACCAGGGCGAGAAGATCGCGACCCGCAAGGCCATCCAGGCCGCGCTGCGCGCGACCGAGGGAACGATCCCGGGTCTCGTCGCCGGCGCCGCCGACCTGACCGGCAACACCGGCACCAAGCTCGCCGACCAGACCGCCCAGTCCGTCGAACACCCCGGCGGGCGGCAGGTGTACTACGGCGTGCGCGAACACGCGATGGGCTCCGCGATGGTCGGCATGGCCCAGCACGGCGGGGTGCTCCCCGTCGGCGGCACGTTCTTCGTCTTCGTCGACTACATGCGGCCGCCGGTTCGGCTCGCTGCGCTGTCCGGCGCCAAGGTCTGTTTCGTGTTCACCCACGACTCGGTCGGCGTCGGCGAGGACGGCCCGACCCACCAGCCCGTCGAGCAACTCGCGTCGATCCGTGCGATCCCTGGCCTCCACGTGATCCGTCCGGCCGACGCCAACGAGACGATCCGCGCCTGGGTCGACGCCGTACGCCACGACGGCCCGACCGTACTCGTGCTCAGCCGACAGGACATCGAGGTCGTCACCGACGGATCCGCCGTCGAGTCCGGCGCCGGCATCGTGCGCGGCGATCACGATCCTGAGACGGCGCCCGACATCGTGCTGGTGGCCACGGGCAGCGAGGTCGCCGTGTGTGTCACGGCCTCCGAGCGACTCGCCGAGAGCGGCGTGTCGGCCCGCGTGGTCAGCATGCCGTCGTGGGACCGGTTCGACGAACAGACCCCCGAGTTCCGGCACGAGATCTTCCCGCCCGGCGTACCCGTCCTCGCGGTCGAGGCGGGCGTCACGCTCGGGTGGCACAAGTACGCCGACGACGTGATCGGCATCGAACGCTTCGGGGAGAGCGCTCCCGGCGGTGTGGCGATGGACAAGTTGGGTATCAATCCGGGACACGTCGTGATCCACGCCAACGATCTCCTCGCGGGCACCACGACCGAACACGAACGGAGCACCTCATGACCAATCGCCTGCACCAACTCTTCGCCGAACACGGGCAGAGCCCGTGGCTCGACAACCTGAAGCGCAGCTATCTCACCTCGGGTGAACTCAACCGCATCCGCGACCGGGGCGTGCGCGGTCTCACGTCGAACCCGTCGATCTTCCAGAAGGCGATCGGCGGTTCCGCCGACTACGACGAACAGTTCAAGGCGCTCGCCGCCGACGACCACCCCGTCCTCGACGACTACTGGGACATGGTGCTCGCCGACATCCACGGCGCCTGCGACGTGTTCTCCCGGGTCTACGACGAATCCGACGGCGCCGACGGATACGTGTCGGTCGAGGTCGCCCCCGACCTCGCCGACGACGGCCCCGGCACCGAAGCGGCTGCTCGTGACCTCCACGAACGGCTGCACCGCCGCAACCTCATGGTCAAGATCCCCGCCACCGAGGCCGGCCTCGCACCGATCCGCCAGATGATCAGCGAGGGCCGCAGCATCAACGTCACGCTGATCTTCTCGCTCGAACGCCACGCCGCCGTCATGGAGGCGTACATCGCCGGACTCGAAGCGTTCGCCGCCGACCCCGCCGCCGACCTGTCACGCGTCGCCAGCGTGGCCAGCTTCTTCATCAGCCGCGTCGACGTCGAGGTCGACCGGCGACTCGAAGCGATCGGCACCGACGACGCGCTCGCCCTGCGCGGCAAGGCCGGCCTCGCCCAGGGACAGCTCGCCTACCGCCTGTTCACCGAGACGTTCAGCGGCCCCCGCTGGGAAGCGCTGGCCGAACGCGGCGCCCGCGTACAACGACCCCTCTGGGCCAGCACCGGCACGAAGAACCCCGAGTACTCCGACGTGCTGTACGTCGACAACCTGATCGGGCCGCACACCGTCAACACCCTGCCCGAGCCCACACTCGAAGCGTTCGAGGACCACGGCGTGGTCGCTCGCACGGTCGACCAGAGCTACGACGAAGCCGACCGGATCTGGCAGGCACTCGCCGACATCGGCATCGACATGGACGACGTGTCCGCCCAACTCGAACGCGAAGGCGTCGACAGCTTCCTGAAGAGCTTCGACGAACTCATCACCACCCTCGAAGCCAAAGCCGCCGAACTCGACGCCCGCTGAGCAGCGGCACGATCAGGCCATCACGATCAGGCCATCACGATCAGTCCATCACGATCAGGCTGTGACGGTGCGGCACTGCGGCCCTGGCACAGCGTCCTCCGGCCCGAGGTGGGCCGTGATCGCCACCCAGTCGGGAGAGAACGAGGCCACGGCGGTGTGCAGTTCCACCGTCTGCGACACGGCGCGGGCCAGGGCGAGGCCCCGCCCCGACGCCGTCGGGGTGTCCGGGAACGTCCACTTGCTCGGATGGCCGATACCGCTCGAGTTGCCCGTCGACGTGACGGTCAAGGTGGCCGTGTCGCCGTTGAGCGTGACGTCGAGTGTGACGACGCCTCGCGCTCCGTGCTCGAAGGCGTTCGTGACGAGTTCGGACGCGATCAGCTGGAGGTCGGCGACCAGCTCCGGCGCCATGCGCCCCTCACAGTGCTCCGCGATCGCGCGGCGCTCGCGTCGGGAACCGCGCTCCTTCGGATCGCAGCGGATGGCGAGTCGGTTCGGGCGGGGCGTGGCGTCCATGGTGCCAGGATTTCACCACCAAGCGTGGCCGCAAACCCACTCTCCGACATCTTGCCGATTCGTTGACATTCCGGTCGTCGGGGCCGCGGTCCTAGTGTGCACGGATGGCTGAGATCACGTTCGACCGGACGCCTCGTTTCCAGGAGCTCACCGAGTGGCTCCAGCAGCTTGCGTCGGAGTACAGCGACCTCGTCGACCTCGACGTGCTCGGCCGGTCGTACGAGGGCCGTGAGGTGTGGATCGCGACGGTCACCAACCGTGCGAACGGCCCGCACCACGAGAAACCGGCGATCTGGCTCGACGGCAACATCCACGCCAGCGAGACGACCGCTTCCGTCGCCCTGGTCCACCTGCTGCACACACTGTGCACCGGGTACGGCAGCGACGAGCGGATCACGCGGGCGCTCGACACCCGGGCGTTCTACATCGT
>CAXBAZ010000199.1:0-6894 GCA_963973395.1 uncultured Acidimicrobiaceae bacterium | reverse complement strand
GGCCTGCCAGACATCGCTGAGGCGATCGCCCTGGGCGCCTGCGAGCATCGGCACGTGACCCGACTCGAGCAGCGCGAGATATGTGACGACGAACTCGATCGAGTGATCACCGGTCAGCGTCACGATCGACCGAGCCGGCAGCACGATCTCGGCGCGTCGATCCTCGACCCGCTGCGCCAGCTGTTCGAACGACAGCCGCGCGTCGCCGGACAGGAGCAGGCCCGACAGGGTGACGGTCGGGGACAGGGCGCGCATTGCGCCTGATGTTAGGACGCCCTAACCAATTTTCCAAACGCCGCCGAACGGTGTGTGGCGGCCCTGCGTTCAGTCGCTGTGCACCACGTCGGCGTCCTCGGGGCGCTCGCGCAGGTAGTCGGCCGCGAACGGGCAGAGCGGGACGATCGTGCGCCCGTCACGCCGCAGGATCGCGACGATCCCGGCCATGAGGCGGCTCGCGTATCCCTGGCCGCGATGCTGCACGAGTGTCTCGACGTGCGGAACGACCACACCACCATCACGTGACCGGTAGCTCGCGAAGCCGACGAGCTCACCGCCGCGTCTGAGTTCGAACCGGCCGGCGTCCGGTGCATCGGTGACCTCGAATTCGTCGCTCATCGACACCATTCTCGCCGATCGGGTCGGTCGGCACGGGATCGGTGGACGATGTGTGGGCGTGGGCACGCCTGGACGAGAATGTGGCGATGTCGAACAGCACGATGTCGAACAGCACGATGTCGAACAGCACGGTGTCGGGTGGGGTGTCGGGCGGCGGCGTGCCGAGTGACGGTGTGCGGTGCATGTTGATGCGCGGTGGCACGTCGAAGGGTGCGTACTTCCTCGCCGACGACCTGCCGGCCGACCCCGCGGCACGCGACGACCTGCTACTGCGGATCATGGGCTCGCCGGACGACCGCCAGATCGACGGGATCGGCGGCGCCCATCCGCTCACCAGCAAGGTGGCGGTGGTCCGGCGGTCGACGCGCGGCGACGCCGACGTCGAGTACCTGTTCCTCCAGGTGAGCGTCGACGAGCCGCTCGTCAGCGATCGCCAGAACTGCGGCAACCTGCTCGCCGGGGTGGGACCGTTCGCGATCGAGCGCGGCCTGGTCGATCCCGAACCCGGCGGGTCGACCGCGTCGGTGCGTGTGTTCATGGTCAACACCGATTCGATCGCCACGGCGAGGTTCCCGATCGCGGAGGGTCGGCCGGTCTACGAGGGCGGGACGGCCATCGACGGTGTTCCCGGTGCGGCCGCCGCGATCGTACTGGACTTCGAGGACATCGCCGGAGGTTCGTGCGGCGCCCTGCTGCCGACCGGGAACGTGGTCGACGTGATCGACGACATCGAGGTGACGTTGATCGACAACGGCATGCCGGTCGTCGTCCTCCGGGCAGCCGATGTCGGTGTCGACGGCACCGAGACGCCCGCCGAACTCGAGGGTGATGCCGCGCTCCGGCGGCGGCTCGAGTCGATCCGGCTCCGGGCGGGGCCGCTGATGCATCTCGGCGACGTGACCGACACGACCGTGCCGAAGTTGACCATGGTCTCGGCGCCGGCCGCGGGCGGCGACATCTCGACCCGCACGTTCATCCCGCACCGCTGTCACGACGCGATCGGCGTGCTCGGCGCCGTCTCGGTCGCCACTGCTGCACTGCTGCCGGGTGCTCCGGCCGCCGACGTACTGCGTGCGGGCGCGGGAGCGGACGGCACGATCACGTGCGAACACCCCACCGGTTCGTTCACGGTCATGGTCGAGGCCGACGTGTCGGGCGAGGTGCCGCACGTACATCGCGCCGGCATCGTGCGCACCGCTCGCAAGTTGATGGACGGCACCGTGCACCCCAGGAGCACGACATGAGCAGTTAACCGAAGCACGTTCCCGGGCCGCATCCCGACCCCCATCCACCGACCCGTTGGATCCCCCCGCCCGGCGCCACCGACGCCCACTGCCACGTCTTCGGTCCCGCCGATCGCTTCCCCTTCTCCCCCGATCGCTCGTACACCCCGCCCGACTCGGGGATCGACGACTTCGAGGCGCTCCAGGAACGGCTCGGCCTGTCGCGGGCGGTCTTCGTCCAGGCGTCCTGCCACGGCACCGACAACGCGGCGATGGTCGACGCGCTCCAACGGGGACGCGGCCGGTACGCCGGTGTGGCCATGATCGACGAGACGTTCTCGGACGCCGACATCGCCCGGCTGCACCGAGCCGGCGTCCGCGGCACCCGCTTCAACTTCGTCCGGCATCTCGGCGGAGCGCCCGAGCTCGACGTGTTCTGGCGCCTCGTCGATCGGGTCCAGCCGCACGGGTGGCACATCGTGCTCCACTTCGATGCGAAGGATCTCCCCGACTACGCCGAGCTGCTCGACCGCATGCCGTGCCCGTACGTGATCGACCACATGGCCAGGGTCCCGACCGCGGCCGGCATCGATCAGGCCCCGTTCCTGGCACTGCTCGAACTGATGCGCGACGAGCGCTGCTGGGTCAAGATCTCCGGAGCCGAGCGGCTCACCGCCGACGGCCCGCCGCCCTACGACGACGTCGTGCCGTACGCACGGGCGCTCGTCGAGGCCGCTCCCGACCGGGTGCTGTGGGGCACCGACTGGCCACACCCCAACGTGCGTCACATGCCCGACGACGGTGATCTCGTCGACCTGCTCGTCGACCTGATACCCGACGACGCGACCCGGTATCGGGTCCTCGTCACGAATCCGGAGACGCTGTACGACTTCGTGTAGCCGACGCGCGTGTCTCCGATCGGGTCCCCGTCGACGAATCTCACTACGGTTCGTCCGATGGTGAAGATCGGCTTGGTGGGCACGAGCTGGTGGGCCGAGTCGATGTACCTGCCGGCCCTCGCCGACCATCCGCTCGGGCGGATCACCACCATCTGCGGACGGAACCGCGAGCGCGCCGACGAGGTGGCGCGCGACTGGGGCATCGACGAGGTCGTCACCGACGCCGACGAGTTGATCGATCGAGTCGACGCGGTGATCGTCGCCAGCTCCAACGCCAGTCACCACCCGATCACGATGGCGGCGATCGAACGCGGCCGCCACGTGCTGTGTGAGAAGCCGCTCGGGCTCGACGCCACCGAGGCCGACGAACTGGCCGCCGCCGTCGATCGGGCCGGGTTGGTGAGCATGACGCCGTTCACCTACCGCTTCATGCCGATGGCCCGTCAGCTCCGCCACCATCTCGACGAGGGATTCATCGGGCGGCCGTACCACCTGGACGCCCGCTACTACACGGGATACGCCCGCGACGGCGACTACCAGTGGCGGTTCGATCGCGCCGAGGCCGGTTCGGGGGTGCTCGGCGACATCGGAAGCCACTGGATCGACCTCGCCCTGTATCTGCTCGGCCCGATCGAGGCGATCGGAGCGGTCCTCGCGACGACGGTCGAGCGCGACGCCAAGCCGGACGGGAGCACCTACGACGTCGGCGACGACACCGCGCTGCTCACCGTGCGGTTCGCATCGGGCGCGACCGGGCATCTCACCGTCACCGCGGTGTGCTGGACCGGCACGCCGTTCGGCCAGACCCACCACGTCGAGATCCACGGCAGTGGCGGCACCCTGCAGGCGGACTGCGACTGGGACACCATCCAGGCGGTCCGCGGCGTTCGGGCCGGCGAACCGGGTCCGGCGCAACCGCTCGGTCGACCCGACGCCATCTGGGCCGGGCTCCGGACCGGGTCGGTGCACGACACGTACCGCGACGTGTTCCGCACCACCGAGGCGATGACACGAGGCTGGGCCACCGCCGTGGCCGAAGGGCGACCGGTCGACCCCGATCTCGCGCACGGAGCACTCGTGCAGCGCATCGTCGACACGGCACTGGCGAGCGCCGCCGACGGTGGGCGCATGCTGCCCGTCGCCGCCGCCCGATCGAAGGGCGTCTGACGTGGACATCACCGGGCAGGACCCGATCGGCACCGGCGGCGCATCGCTCCGGACATGACCCTGCGCGTCGGCATCTACGGGATGCCCACCGACCGGGCCGGTCTCGACGAGGTCGTGGAAGCCGAACGGCTGGGAGTCGACTCGGTCTGGGTCCCCGAGTTCTGGGGCTACGACGCCCTGACCCCACTCGCTGCGGTTGCGGCCGTGACCCACCGCATCCGGCTCGGCACGGCGATCGTGCAGCTCGGCACGCGCACGCCGACGATGCTCGCCATGTCCGCCATGGCGCTCCAGTCCCTGTCGGAGGGACGATTCCTGCTGGGCGTCGGGGCGAGCGGTCCGCAGGTGATGGAGGGGTGGCACGGGGTGCCGTTCGACCGACCGGTTCGGCGAACGCGCGAGACGATCGAGATCGTCCGTCGGGTCACCGCCGGCGAACGGCTCGTCTACGACGGCGAGATCCACCACCTGCCGCTCCCGGGCGGGGAGGGCAAGCCGCTGCGATCCGCCGTACCCGCGGTCCACGTCCCGATCTACGTGGCGTCGCTCGGCCCGGCCAACCTGCGGCTCACGGGAGCCGCGGCGGACGGCTGGATCGGGAACTCGTTCTTCTGCGAGACCGCCGACGTGTTCTTCGATCAGATCCGCTCCGGTGCCGAGTCGGCCGGACGCTCGCTCACCGACCTCGATCTGACCGTGTCGGTGGGATGCGAGATCACCGACGACGTCGAGGAGGCGGGCCGCCGGCACGCGGCCGGGTTCGCGTTCACGTTCGGAGCGATGGGTTCGGCGACGTCGAACTTTTACAACGACGCCTTCGAACGGCAGGGGTTCGGCGACGACGTCGCCGAGGTGCAGCGACTCTGGCTCGCCGGCGACCGGGAGGCCGCCGCTGCTCGGGTGCCGATCGAGATCGGGCTCCGCACGAACCTGATCGGGCCGCCGGACGAGATCCGCCGCCGGTTGCGCGAGTACCGGGACTGCGGCGTGAACACCCTTCGGGTCGGCGCCATGGGTGACACACCCGATGAACGCCTGGCCAACCTCGGTCGGCTGATCGACCTGGTCGGCGACGTCAACGCCGAGCAGGCGTGAGGTTTCGCGCGACGACAGCTGGGGGAAGCTCGCGCCATGAGCCCCGATCCCGATCCGCCGGTGCCACAGCCCACACCCATCCCGCAGCCACCCGACCCGTCCCCGGGGCCCGAGCGACCGTTCCCGGGTCCGGTGCCCGATCCGGCTCCCGCACCCCAGCCCACCCCACAGCCGGCGCCCACACCGATGCCGCCGGCCCCGGTCTGAGCACCATCTGAGCACCATCTGAGGAGCGAACATGCCCGGATTCATCGACAAGATCCGTGAACTCTTCGGCGGCGAACGCGCCGCCGACCCCGCCGACCTGTCGCGCCGGCCCGACGACGACGATCCCGGCGCATCCACCGGTCTGGAGCGCCCGTTGCCCGACGCCCCACCGCCACCGCCGGACTGATCGAGGCGCCGGCCGATTCGTCACGCTCGCCACCGACCACGCCACCGACCGGCGGTCCGGCTACAACGTGGAGATGGACGCGTTGCAGGTTCCCGATCTCGTGCTCCAGCGCGCATCGAGAAATGGCGCAGCTGGACGACGATGGCTCGACCGACTGCCGGAGGTGGTCGGTGAGCTGTCGAGCCGATGGGGACTGGAGCTGACAACGCCACTCACCGGCGGCACAGCGGCCTTCGTGGTGGCGGCGACAGATTTCACAGGACGGTCGTGTGTGTTGAAGATCGCAATGCCGTTGGACATGGACGAGCACGACTCGTTCTCGCGCAGCGTGACGGCACACCGCCTCGCTGACGGTCGAGGGTGCGCCCAGCTCCTGGCCCATGACCTCGACGCGCCGGCAATGCTGCTGGAGCGGCTCGGCCCGAGTCTTGCTGACCTCGACTTCACGGTTGGGGAGATCCTCGAGGCAGTGACGGCGACGCTGCGATCGTTCTGGCGGCCCGTCACTGCCGACAACGGCCTACGAACCGGAGATGAGCAGGCTCGTTGGCTCGCCCGGTACATCACCGACACGTGGGCCGAACTCGATTCACCGTGTGAGCGAGCCGTGATCGACGCCGCCGTGCAGTTCTGCGAGCAACGTGCGGCCGCGTTCGATCCGCAACGTTCGGTGCTCGTGCACGGCGACGCACACGGATGGAACACGCTCGCCGCAGGGCCCGGCGCGTACAAGTTCGTGGACCTCGAAGGGCTGTGTTCGGAACCTGAACACGACTTGGCCGTCCCGATGCGTGAATACAACGAACCGTTGTTGGAGGGTGACACCGCTCGGCTGGTCGATGATCGAGCCTCGTTCCTCGCCGAGCGCTGCAATGCGGATCCACGGGTCGTGTGGGAGTGGGGATTCATCGAGCGCGTGTCGACCGGACTTGCCAACCTGCGCGAATTCGACGACGACAGTGGCGCCGAGTTCCTCGAGGTAGCCGAGCGCTGCCTCTAGTGGGCGCTCGATCCGTGCGGGCCGGCGCCGGGTCCTGTCCACCTCGGTGAGACAGTCGGGCCGAGATACCCACCGATGTATGATGGTTCGGTTCGACGCGACCGGCGGGTGGGGAGGTATCCCTCGAGGCTGACGATGAAGCAGACGATGCGCTTGCCCGACGAGCCCGCGCTGCGGTTCCGGATCCTCGGTGCGCTGCGCATCGAGGTCGACGGCGACGAGGTGCTGCTCGACAGCCCGAAGCAACGGGCCATCCTCGCCGCGCTGCTCGTCGAACCGGATCAGCACGCCACCGCCGACCGCCTCGCCGACGTGGTCTGGCACGCCGAGTTGCCCGAGGACCCCGCTGGCGCCCTGTACACCCATGTGTCCCGCCTGCGGGCGACGTTGGCCCGCCTCGCGGGCGGGCTGGCCGCCGAGATTCTCGTGACCCGGCCTCCGGGCTACGCGCTCGACGTCGACCCCGACTCGATCGACGCCCGACGCTTCGAACGGCTGCTG
>CAXBAZ010000198.1:0-6897 GCA_963973395.1 uncultured Acidimicrobiaceae bacterium | reverse complement strand
GAGCCGCTCCCGGGATCGCCGGTCGGAGATTCCCACAGGTAGGCGTCGTAGTCGGTGCGCTCGGCGGCAGCGGTGTCCCAGTCGTTGGCCCATCTGATCCCGCCGAGCGCGATGCACCCGGTGAAGCGCAGGAACGTGTCGTCGCCGTCGGGCCCGAAGCCCACCCGGTCCCCGATCAGGCGAACCGGGTGGCGGTAGTACCTGCTGCGACCGTTGTTGCCGGCCGAGTTGACCCACAGCACCCCGCGTGCCACGGCGGTGTCGACGACGTCGGCGAGCGGGCCGCGGCCGTCGCCCGGCCCGTCGTACCGGTTGCCGAGCGAACGGCTGATGATGTCGACGTCCTGCTCGACGAACCAGTCGACGAGGCGTCGGTAGTCGTCGACGGTGAGTGCCTGGCCGATCAGGATGTCGGCCTGCGGGGCGACGTCGCGGATCGTTTCGACCACCGCGACACCGTGGTCCTCGCCGCCGGCGTCGATCCCGTCGAAGAACTGGTCGCTGCAGTCGGCGCCGGCTTCGAAGCACGCCGCCGTCGCGCCCGCGACCGGACGCGGGCCGTGCTCGGCCTCGTCCCAGTACCGGGCGACGTCGAAGAAGTCGATCACGCCGATCCGGACGCCGGCACCGTCGTGGCCGACCTCGTGCCACGCAGCGGCGCCGAGGACGTCGACGTGCTCACCGACGGTCGGGCCGAACCGCTCGACCACTCGGGCGGCCGGAACGTCCGGTCGGATGTCGACCGGCCAGGTCGCCGGGCCGACGGTGTCGGCCCGTGTGGTCGACGTCGGGCCGACGCTCGCTCCCGCCAGCGTCAGCGCTGCGACGACGACCCAGGCGACGGGTGGGGTCCGAGCCGGCATGGTGGGCTCAGGTGGGCGCGAGTCGCTCGGCGAACCAGTCGAGGATGATCTCGGCCCGCATGCGGCGATGGACGGGTGAGCCGGCACGCGACAGCTCGTGGTTCTCGCCCGGGAACCGGTAGAAGGTGACGTCACGCTTCAGCAGACGAAGTGTGACCCACAACTCCTCCGCCTGGTTGATCGGGCAGCGGTAGTCCTCCTCCGAGTGGATGATGAGCATCGGGACGTGGATGTCGGCGGCCATCGTGATCGGCGACATGCGGAGGTACTCCGCGGGGTCCTCCACCGGGTTCGGCCCGTGCTCGGACCTGAAGAACGTGGCGATGTCGGACGACCACTCCTCGGTCAGCATGTTGTTGACCGAGCGCTCGGAACAGATGCCCCTGAAGCGATCGCCGTAGCGAGCCGCCAGCGTGGTCGCCATGAATCCGCCGTAGCTGCCGCCGAGCATGCCGACCCGTTCGCGGTCGCAGAACTCGTACCGGTCGAGCGCCGCGTCGAGCACGGTCATCACGTCGTCGACGTCGACCGTGCCCCAACCGCTGCCGGGGGCGGTGGGGTGCTTCGGGCCCATGATCGCTTGTCCCCACTCGGTGTGGCGGCCGCTGCCGCCGCGCGGGTTGCACATGATCACCACGAAACCTGCCGCCGCCTGCATCTGGGCCTCGTCGAAGAAGTACTCGCCGTACTGCGTGAAGGGGCCGCCGTGGACGTTGAGCAGCACCGGGTGGGTGGTGGCGTCGTCGAGGCCGGCGGGTCGCATGATCCAGGCGTCGATCTCGTCGGTCCCGTCGGCACACGGGACGGTGAACTTCTCCCAGCCCGGGTGGTCGGTGGTCACGTGCGTGACGCGCCGGTCGTCGCCATCGGTCGTGATCCACAGCTCGCCGCCGTGGTGCACCGTCGAGCGGGTCGTCGCGATCACGCCGCCTCGTGCGTCGTAGCCCTGGATCGACAGCGCTCCGTCGGTGATCCGCTCGGGGGTGCGACCATCGACGCCGAGCCGGTACAGATGGGTGTCGCCCCGATCCTCCGCGGCGGCGAGCAGGGTCTCGTCGCTCTCCCACACCGGGGCCTGCGGGCAGGTCATCGCGAAGAACGTCCGGTCGAGGTCGGTGCTGATCCAACGGTGTTCGGTCCCGTCGATCGGTACGAGCCCGATCTTCATGTTCTGCGGGTACTGGAGGGGGTCGTCGAGCCCGATGCAGGCCACCCAGCGACCGTCGGGCGACACCGCGGGTGCGGCGAAGAGACCCGTCTGGTGGGTGAGCGCACGCCGTTCGCCGTCGAGCGGCAGCAGGTACAGGTCTTCGGCGAGGTCGTCGTCCCAGGTCTCGTGCCCGCGTCCGCTCGTGACGACGGCGGTCGAGTCGGGCATCCAGGTCACTCCGCCGTACTGGTACTCGCCGGGCGTGAGGTTCCGGGGTGTGCCGGTGCCGTCGGCGGCGACGACGTACACGTGCTGGGGGCGGTCGAAGATCCAGTTCTCGCCGTTCATCCGGGACAGGAACCGCTCGATCTTGCGAGGTGACTGCCACGACACGTCCTTGGCGTCGTAGCGGTCGTCGCGGGTCCGGCTCGTGAACGCCAGCCGGCGACCGTCGGGCGACCACGCGAGGTCACCGATGCCGTCGACCATGCTGCACAACGTGCGGATCTCGCCCGGTCCGTCGACCGGTAGCACGTGCAACGTGGTGTGCTGCTTGTCGTCGCCCCGTCGGCTCACGAAGGCGAGACGGGAACCGTCGGGTGACCACACCGGCTGCGAGTCGGTCGGACCGGCCGTCAGCGGAGCGCCGTCGAGCCAGATGCTGGTGCGGGTGGTGTTCTCCTCGAGGTCGACCGTGGCGACCACGGCCGCGACCCGGTCGCCCGCCGGGGAGAGGGTCGGGCTGCCGACGGCCGATCGGAGGTGGATGAGGTCGTGGACGATCTTCGAGTGTTCGGACTTCGTCCCGTTCGCGGGCTGGTCGAGGTCGGTGACGTTCCGGGGTGAGGCTGCTGGCACGGAACCACCGTACCGGTGGGGGGACACTCGGGGAATGAATCGACCCGTCACGAACCGAACAGGTCGAGTTGCTCCCACGTGACGGCGACGTCGCTGACCGCCTTCCAGACGAGCCGTCCGCGGCCGCCCGGCCGCCGCACCTGCACCCGCTCGGGTCGCAGCGACCTGGCCGCACCGTCCGGATCGTGGAGCGTGATGCTCCCGTCCGGTTCGACACGAGCCACCTTTCCCACCACCCAGCGTCCCGACTCGTGGCGTCGAAACCTGATCGGTTCGCCGAGGCGGAGCCCGACGGCATTCAGCGTTCGTTCAGGCATCTCGGCCCCGATGGGTCACCCGCTCATGGTAGGTGCGCGCGCTCCAGCCCAAACGGAGGTACCGTGAAGACCAATGACCGACCAGGAGATCTCCGAAACGTCGACCGTCGACACCGACGAAGCTGCTGTCGCACGAGCCGCTGTGCTCACCGAGGCCGTCACGGTGATCGACGGGGCGCTCGCGCAGATGATGCAGCGTGAGCTCGTGTCGTCGGGCGAAGTGGCCGACCTCTTGCTCGACGTCCGCATGCTGCTGACGTCGAAGCACTGATCGCAGGGCGCTGCGCCGAAGGCTCAGGCCTTCGCCAACCGGTCGAACGACCGCTCCAGACACGATGTCAGAAGTTCGGGTTCGGCCACGGCCGCCGTGTCGATGTTGAGCGCCATGTCGAGGCTGCCGAGATACGACATCAACGTCAAATTGAACGCGACGCCGCCCAACGGCCCGATCGGGTAGATCTCGGTCAGCTGGGCGCCGCTGATGTAGACCGGCACCGGTGCCCCCTTGACGTTGGACGTCGCGAAGTCGATGGTCTGCCCCTGCTGACGCGCGAGCCGGGTGATCACCGATGTCGGCAGTGCCGAGGCGACCATGGCGAGCGTGTCGAGGCCTGCCGTCCTGCTCGCCTCCCGCGCCGCGAAGGTCGCCTCGTGGATCGCCCGGAACCGTTCGTCGATGGGCATCTCCCCGGTGGGCACGAGCAGTCGGGCGAGCGAGAACGCATTGCTGCCGGAGTCCTCGGTGCGCGTGGAGATCGCCATCGACGCGCGGAGTGACTCGGTCGGCGCACCCATCTCGATGTGATACGCCGACGCGGCGTCGGCCGCGGCGGTGAGGAGCGCGGTGTTGAGCGTGCCGCCCAAGCGTTTGGCGGCATCCTTGGTGGGCCGGAACGGGGCCCTCGCCGTCTCGACCCTGCGATGCAGCGATCGGGCCGTCCACAACGGCGAACGGGCTCCATCGGTCTCGGAGAGTTGGGAGACGATGCCCGACAGGGTCTTGGCCGCGGCGCTCGACGCGTCGGGCAGGCCGCCCGGATCGGCGAGCAGGTCGCGGACCTGCTTCACCACGCCGATCGGCAGCCGGAGTCCGGCGGTGACGAAACCTCTCAGGGCCTCGTTCCCGATCGGATCGGGCCCGGCGTCGGATGTGACCGGCTCGGTCTCGACCGGCGGCGGCTCGGGCGCGTCACGTTCGAAGTCGAGGTAGTGCATCGACAGCTCGACCCCCCGTTCGCCGTCGGTGATCGTGTGGTGCATCTTCTGGACCACGGCGGCCTTGCCGCCGCGCATGCCCTCGATCACGACGAACTGCCACAGCGGGCGGGTGCGATCGAACGGATCGGCGATCATCAGCGACGCGAGGTCGAGCACCTGACGCAGCGATCCGGGCTTCGGGCATGCGATGCGCCGGACGTGTACGTCGATGTCGAAGTTGGCGTCGTCGACCCAGACGGGTGGCGACAGGTTGGCCGGCGCCGGCATCACCCGCTGCCGGAGCCGCGGGATCGAGATCACGGCCCGCTCCATACGGCGCCGGAAGGCGTCGAAATCCGGTGCACGATCGAGCAGCGTCACCGTGCCGAACGTCGACGACAGGTGCGGATCCTTCTCGAGCCGCCACATCAACCCCTCGGCGTCGCTCATGTTGCGGTCGAAACGCAGCTCGCTCATGGTCGCAGACTACGTGACCGACATCGGGACGGCGCAGGGTCGTCGGGCGGTCAGCCGAGACCGCAGCGGCGGAACACACGGCGGGCGACGAGCCCCATCGCGGTGCCGACCGCGGCGCCGGCGAGCACGTCGGAGGTGTGGTGGATCCGGACGTACGGGCGACTGGTCGCGACGATCGCGGCCATGGTTCCCCACAGCGGAGCCGTGCGACGGCCGTCCCACCCGATCAGTGCGGTGGCGGCGAAGGCCGCCGCGGACGCGTGGCCACTCGGGAACGACGACGTCAGCGGCCGGCGGATGTCGAACCGTTCGTCGCCGTCGGCGGTCGGTCGTTGACGGCGGAAGATCCGCTTGAGGCCCTGGTTGACGACGAGGCTCTCCACTCCCAGACCGATCGCCAGGCCGACGACCTGGTCGCGGCGTCCGGTGACCACGCCGCGGGCGATGCTCGACACGTGCCAGATGGCGCTGAACTCGCCGGCGTGCGTGGCCCCGGTCATGACCGCGTCGAGCACGGGGTGCCCGCGCCAACGTTCGAGATGAGCGTCGGCGGCGTGGTCGAAGCGGTCGACCGCCGGGCCGAAGCGGCTCTGTCCCGGCGGATGCCCGATCGGCGGGGCGGGTCGGTTCACGAACGCGCCGGTTGGCCGAGTACGACCGGCGCCTCGTGGGCGGCCAGCTCGGGCCGCCCACCGAACTCGGGGCACCACCGCTGATACGAGCAGTAGTTGCACAGCGGACCCTGGCGAGCCCGGAAATCGTCACGTTCGCACGCGGTGGCGACGGCCTTCCACACGGCGTTGGTGCGGGTGGTCAGGAAGCGCGTGGACTGTTCGGTCGGCGCGGCCGTGATCGTCTCCTTCGAACTCAGGTACATCAGGCGGATCGCCGCCGGGCGTTTGCCGAACAGCGATTCACAGAGGAAGGAGTAGAAGCTGAGGCCGGACAGGCTCTTGCGTTCCCAGTTGGGGCTCGGCGCACGGCCGGTCTTGTAGTCGGTGACGATCAACTCGCCGTCGGCATCGAGCTCGAGCCGATCGATGATGCCCCGCAGCGTGAGGTCGCCGACGGCGGCCTCGAGGCGCAGTTCGAGGCCGATCTCGCGCACCTGGGTCGGATCTTCCATCTCGAGGTAGTTCGTGGCGAGCGCTCGACAGTCGGCCTCGAACTTCTCGGTCTGCTCGGGCGTCAGGTCGAGCAGCGTGAAGTCGGGGTGCGTGCGGTACTCGGCGATCGCCGCCTCGACGGCCGAATCGAGTGCTGCCGGCGTGCGACCGGCGGCCGGGTTGAGGAACAGCAGCTCGAGGGCGCGGTGCACGAGCGAGCCCCTGGTGCTCGCCACTGACGGCAGGTCGGGCAGCTTCTCGATGCTCGAGAAGCGGAAGGCGAGCGGGCACGACAGGAACGACTCGACGCGTGAGGGCGACAGGCTGGTCGGCACCACCCACGGCGGGCCGGTGGGCACGGAGTCGGTTCGGACGGCTTCGGCGAGATCGGTCATCGTGGTGACCATGGTACGCGCGGGGTGCGACGGAGTTGCCGGACCGTCATCCGGCGATGAGTTGGGCCACCTCGCCCGGATGGCTGAAGGGTCCGAAGTGCGTCTGGTGATCGAGTTGCACGTACTCGGCGCACGGGAGGCGGTCGGCGATCGTTCGTGTCTGTGCGGACGGTTGCGCCTCCTCGATCCGCCCCGAGATCACCACGCAGGGGGTCTCGATCTCGGGCAACACCGCCCAGACGCCGTTGTCGCGGGCGGTGAGGAAGATCCCGGCCTCCAGCTCGGGCGCACACCGCAGCTCGACGACCGGCTCAGCGCGCTCGTCGACCGCCGGTCGGAAGCCGTGGTCGACGTAGTCGCGGAGCGCGGACTCGGTCATCCACGCCAACGGCGGCTTGGATCGGTAGTTGTCGAACGCCTCGTCGAAGGTCGGGAACGTGCGGCGCCGCCGGAGCGCGCCCTGCACGATCGGCACCCGCTGTGCCTCGGCGGGATCGAGCGGTGCAGGCGCGGGCGGATGGGCGATCGGCTCGA
>CAXBAZ010000197.1:0-6907 GCA_963973395.1 uncultured Acidimicrobiaceae bacterium | reverse complement strand
GGGGCACACCGTGCACCTGCTCGTCCGGATCGACGGCGAGCCGTTCACGTCGTATGCGGCCGACGGACTGATCGTGTCGACGCCGACCGGCTCGACGGCGTACTCGCTGTCGGCCCGCGGCCCGGTGGTCTCGCCGAAGCACCGGGCGCTGCTCGTCACGCCGGTGGCCCCGCACATGCTCTTCGACCGGAGCCTGGTGCTCGACCCGACCGAGGTCGCCCAGATCGAGGTGCTCGGCGAACGTGAGGCGTCGGTCGCGGTCGACGGTCGTCCGGTCTGCAACCTGGCGACCGGTGCCACGGTCGTGTGCACGCCGTCGACCAGCACCGCCCGGTTCCTGCGGTTCGGCGCCCACCACTACCACCAGGTGCTCAAGGCGAAGTTCGGTCTCGCCGACCGATGAACGTCACACCCCGCTGCTTGACTGGCCGTCGATGTTGACCGAGCTGCACATCGAGAACCTCGGGGTGATCGAGCGGGCCGCGCTCGTCCTCGACCGCGGCGTCACGGCCCTGTCGGGAGAGACCGGCGCCGGCAAGACGATGCTGGTCGAAGCGATCGGGTTGCTCGTCGGCGGCCGATCCGACGCCACCGTGGTCAGGTCGGGTGCATCCGAGGCACGGATGGACGGCCGCTTCGAGGTGATGACGGCCGACGGGCCCGACGAGATCGTGCTCAGCCGGGTGGTGCTCGCCGAGGGCCGATCGCGCGCGTACGTCAACGGTCTGACCGCCACGGTGACGTCGCTCGCCGAGATCACCCGCGAACTCGTCGACCTGCACGGTCAGCACGCCCACCAGAGCCTCCTGTCGGCACCCACGCAACGAGCGGCGCTCGACGAGTTCGGCGAGATCGACCTCGGGCCGCTGCGCGCTGCCCGTGCCCGCCTGACCGAACTCGACGCCGAGTTGGCGACCCTCGGAGGCGACGAGCGGGCGCGTGCCCGCGAGATCGACCTGCTGCGGTTCCAGGTCGCCGAGCTCGATGCTGCGGCACTGGTCGATCCCGACGAAGACGATCGCCTGGCCGACGAGGAGGCCCTGCTGGCCGATGCGGTCGCGCACCGGGAAGCCGGCGTCGCCGCGCTCGGCGTGCTCCGCGACGACGAGGCCGGCGACCCGGTCGCGGCTGCGTTGGGCGCCCTGACCGATCGGGCACCGTTCGCCGGGCTGGTGCAGCGGCTCAGGGGCCTGGCCGCCGAGCTCGACGACGTCGTGGGTGACCTGCGTGGTCTCACCGAGTCGATCGAGGAGCAGCCCGAACGGCTCGCCGAGATCCGCGAGCGACGGCAGGTGCTGGTCGATCTCCGCCGGAAGTACGGCAGCGACCTCGCCGAGGTCATGGCGTTCCACGCCGAGGCCGACGATCGCCTCCGCGAGCTGGAGGACTACGACCGACGGGCGGCCGAGCTCGATGCCCTCCGGATCTCCGCCGTCGACGACGAGCGTTCGGCCGCGGCCACGGTCGGATCCGCTCGCCGCGCGGCCGCACCGAGGTTGGCCGCCGCAGTCGAGGTTCGGCTTCGCGAGCTGGCGATGCCCGACGCAGCGATCGAGGTCGAGGTCGCCGGCGACGAGCACGGTCCGGGCGACGACGTCCGCTTCCTGCTGTCGGCCAACCCCGGCTCGCCGCTGCTCCCGCTCAACCGCGTGGCGTCGGGAGGTGAGCTGGCCAGGGCGATGCTGGCGCTGCGCCTGGTGCTGGCCGGTGCCGGTGGCGGGGGAGCGTCGACGCTCGTGTTCGACGAGGTCGACGCCGGCATCGGTGGTTCGGCCGCAGCGGCCGTCGGCGCCGCCCTCGCCGACCTCGGCGCCCACCATCAGGTGCTGATCGTGACCCACCTCCCGCAGGTCGCGGCCAGGGCCACCCGCCAACTCGTGGTGGCCAAGACGGTGCACGACGGCGCCACGTTCACCACGGTCGACGACGTCGAAGGCGACCGGCGCATCGCCGAGATCGCCCGCATGCTCGCCGGTTCCGAGACGACCGCCGCGATCGATCACGCACGAGATCTCCTCGGATGACAAAATTTCCACCGGCGAGCACGGGCCATCCGCGCGTTGCGTCCGATGCGCCGGATATGGTGATCTCCCGTCGTGCTCACGCCCGATCCAGCCACATCTCGGGCGCATTCTGACGGAGGTCAACCACATGCCGAAGCACATCTTCGTGACCGGAGGCGTTGCCAGCTCCCTCGGAAAAGGTCTGACCGCCAGCTCGCTCGGCCGACTCCTCAAGTTGCGTGGTCTTCGCGTCACGCTCCAGAAGCTCGACCCCTACATCAACGTCGATCCCGGCACGATGAACCCGTACGAGCACGGCGAGGTGTTCGTCACCGACGACGGTGGTGAGACCGACCTCGACCTCGGGCACTACGAACGTTTCATCGACGAGAACCTGCTGCGCAGCTCCAACGCCACCACCGGGTCGATCTACCAGGCGGTGCTCGCCGCCGAACGTCGCGGCGACTACCTCGGCAAGACCGTGCAGGTGATCCCGCACATCACCGACGAGATCAAGCGGCGCATCCACCAGGTCGCGACCGACGACGTCGACGTCGTCATCACCGAGGTCGGTGGCACGGTCGGCGACATCGAGATCCTCCCGTTCCTCGAGGCCATCCGGCAGTACCGCAAAGACGCCGGCCGCGACAACGTCTGCTACATCCACGTGACCCTCGTGCCGTACATCGGGCCGTCGAGCGAGCAGAAGACGAAACCGACGCAGCATTCGGTCACCGAGCTGCGCAGCCGCGGCATCCAACCCGACCTCATCGTGTGTCGCAGCGAAGCTCCGGTGCCCGAGGACCTCAAGCGCAAGATCTCGAACCTGTGCGACGTCAACGAGAACGCGGTCATCAACGCCGCCGACGCCGGCAACATCTACGAACTGCCGCTGATCCTGCACGACGAAGGCCTCGACACGGTCGCGCTCGAGGTCCTCCGGATGGACGGCCACGACCTCGACCTGACCTACTGGCAGCAACTCGTCGATCGGATCGAGGCATCGACGTTGCCGGTCAAGATCGGGCTGATCGGCAAGTACGTCGAGCTGCCCGACGCCTATCTGTCGGTGGTCGAGGCGCTCAAGCACGCCGGCTTCCACCACGGCGCCAAGGTCGAGCTCGACTGGATCCAGGCAGAAGACGTCGAGGGTCTGCTGGCCTCCGACCGTCTCGGACACCTCGACGGCATCGCGATCCCCGGCGGCTTCGGGTCGCGCGGGTTCGAGGGCAAGATCGCAGCGGCCCAGTTCGCCCGCGAGGAGGGTGTGCCCTGCCTCGGGTTGTGCCTCGGGCTGCACGCGATGACCTCCGAGTACGCCCGCAACGTGCTCGGACTCACCGGGGCCAACTCGAGCGAGATGGATCCGACCACCCGGTACCCCGTGATCGATCTGATGCACGACCAGCGCGACGTGACCGACATGGGCGGCACCATGCGGCTCGGCGCCTACTACGCCGTGCTCACACCCGGCAGCAAGGTGGCCGAGGCCTACGGTGAACCGGTCATCAGCGAACGGCACCGGCACCGCTACGAGTTCAACCCCAAGTACCGTTCCCAGTTCGAGGCCTCCGGCTTCCTGTGCAGCGGCACGTCGCCCGACAAGCGGTTGGTCGAGTTCATCGAACTGCCCGACCACCCGTTCTGGGTCGCCACGCAGGCGCACCCCGAGTTCAAGAGCCGCCCCGATCGTGCCCATCCGCTGTTCCGCGAGCTGATCGGCGCGTCGTTGGCGCGGCGCGACGCCACGCCGCCGGGGCTGCGACGCATGCTCGACGAGGCGAGCCGAGCACCCGACACGATCGAGACGTCCGCCTGACGCGCCATGGCAGACTTCCGCCACGTCGGTGACACCGACGTCCACCAGGGGCACGTGTGGAATGTGGTGCTGGCCGACTTCGAGGCCCCCGACGGCACCCGGTTCCGTCGCGACATCGTGCGGTCGCCCGGTTCGGTCGGCGTCGTGCCACTCGTGTTCGACGCCGAGGGGTTGCCGTCCGTCGTCCTCGTCGAGCAGTACCGGCCGCCCTACGAACGCAACGTGATCGAGATCCCGGCGGGCATGCGCGACGTGCCCGGCGAACCACCCGAACAGACCGGACGCCGTGAACTGATCGAAGAGGCCGGGCTCCGGGCCGGCGAGATGGACCACCTGATCGACATGCTGCCGTCACCGGGCATGACCGACTCGGTGTGCACGATCTTCCTGGCGACCGAGTGCACGCCGGCCGATCACGACCGGCACGGCCCCGAGGAGGAGGCGATGCGCCTGCTCCACGTGCCGCTCGACGACGCGCTCACGATGATCGATCGGGGTGAGATCAACGACGCCAAGACGGTGGTCGGCCTCCTGGCCACCGACCGACGGTTGCGCGCGTGAGCGACGGCGAGCTCCCGATCGAGGCGGAGGAGTTCCTCGTGTGGATGTCGGCCGAACGCGGTCGGGCGCGCAACACGGTCCAGGCGTACCGTCGTGACCTGCTGCAGTACCACCGATGGCTGCACGGCCGCTCACTCACCCCGCTGACGGTCGGCCACGCCGACCTCACCGACTTCGTCGCCGAGCGGAAGGCATCCGACGCCGCCACGTCGTCGGTCGCTCGACAGATCGCAGCGATCCGGATGCTGCACCGGTACCTCGCCGTCGAGCAGTACCGGACCGACGACCCGGCGGCGCGTCTCGACGGTGTTCGTGTTCCGTCCGGTATCCCGAAGCCGCTCAGCGAGGCCCAGATCGGCAGCCTGCTCGACGCGGTCGTCGGCAACGAACCGATCCACCGACGCGATCGGGCGCTGCTCGAACTGGCGTATGCGACCGGGGCCAGGGTGTCCGAATTGGTCGGGCTGTCGATCGGTGACATCGACTTCGACGACACGTTGGTGCGCGTGTTCGGCAAGGGCAGCAAGGAACGGATCGTCCCGTTCGGCTCCGCGGCGGCGACGGCGCTCGACGAGTGGTTCGGCCCGTCGGGACGGGCGCGAATGGTGCCCGATCGGTGGCGCCGCCGCAGCGATGCCGAAGCGATCTTCCTCAACCAGCGCGGCGGCCGGCTCAGCAGGCAGGGCGCCTGGCTCGTGATCAAGAAGTACGGCCTGCGGGCCGGGATCACCGATCCGCTGTCGCCGCACGTGCTGCGGCACTCGTGTGCGACGCACCTGCTCGATCACGGCGCCGATCTTCGTATCGTGCAGGAGATGCTCGGCCACGCCTCGATCTCGACGACCCAGATCTACACACGCGTCAGCCAGGATCGGCTGTGGGAGGTGTATCGCACGTCGCACCCACGTGCGGTTCGGCGAGGTGCCGCATGAGCAAGCCGCGTCACCTGCTCACGCAGCCCCATCACCTGGCCCTCCGGTTCGTGACGTCGCTGTCGGGCCGGCCACCCGACGTGGGCGAGGAGGTGTGGGCCGAGTCACACCTGCTGGCCGGTGAGGTCGGTCTGTGGCGGCGCATGTCGAACCAGGACCGGCGCCATTCCGCCAAGGTCGCCCGCCGTTTCGTCGCCGCCCGACCGGATGCCGGCCGGGCCGAGATCGCCGGTGCCCTGCTGCACGACGTCGGCAAGATCGAGTGCGGCCTCGGCACGTGGGGGAGGGTCGTGGCGTCGGTGGTCGGGGGCCGGACCGACCGCTTCCGCCGCTACCACGATCATGAGCATCTGGGTTCCCTGCTGGCGCAGGCGGCGGGCAGCGACCCGGCCACGGTCGAACTGATCGACGAACGTGGTCCGGCGTACGACACCCTGCGCCTCTGTGACCGCGCGTAGGTCGAGCGTCACCCTGCGGAGAGCAGGCCGGCGGTCCGACGATCGTTGACCACGGCGCGAAGGGTCATCCAGATCAGCAGACCGCCCCAGATGCCGGCGATCCCGAGGGCAGGAACGAGCAGCACCAGCACCGCCACGGGTGAGATCGCCAGGAGGTAGCAGAACGCCGCCCGTCCGAGGAACCGGTAGTCACCGGCCCCGATCAACACCCCGTCGTGGGCGAATGCGATCGCGCCGGGCACGAGCGCGGCCGAGAGCCACCACAGCGCTGAGGTCGCCCGTTCGATCACCGCAGCGTCATCGCTGAACACGTGTGGGATCACGGGCGCCAGGACACCGAGCAGCACCGTCAGCCCGAGACCCACGTACAGGCTGAGCCGCGCCGATCGCCGCGCCACGTGGGCGGCCGTCGATACGTCGTGTCTGCCGAGCTCCTCGGCGACGATCGTCTGGGCCGGGACGGCGAGTGCGTCGAGCACGAGGGCGAGGAAGATGAACATGCTGTTGGCGATCTGGTGTGCCGCCAGCGTCGACTTGTCGATCCGGGCCGCGATCGCCGTCGAGCCGCCGAACACCGCCAGCATCGACCCGACCCGCAGCAACAGGTACTTCCCCGCCGACATCAGTGGTCGCATCCCGTCGAGGTCCGGCCGGCGCACGGTCGCACGCACCAGCTGCGGCCACAGGATCATCATGAAGACCACGCCGGCACCGACCTGGGCGATCACGGTCGAGAGCGCCGACCCGGCGACCCCCATGTCGAGCACGAAGACCAGGTACAGCTCGATGACCAGGTTGGCGACGTTCGCACCGAGCAGCACCCACAGCGGCGTCGTGTAGTCGGAGGCGCCTCGCATCACACCCTGCGCGGCCAGTGTGATCAGGAAGAACGGCACACCGATCGCACTCAGGGACAGGTAGGTCTCGGCGTGTTCGAGCACCTCTCCGCTCGCACCGAACAAGCCGGAGATGGGTCGCGCCCCGAAGTACAACAGGGGAGCGGCCGGCAGGCCGAACACCAGCGACAACCACATCGCCTGCACGCCCACGTCGGCGGCGGCGGGGCGATCGCCGGCGCCGAGCCGGCGGGCGACCCGCTCGGTGGCCACCGACGCGGAGGCCAGCTTGACCAGC
>CAXBAZ010000196.1:0-6913 GCA_963973395.1 uncultured Acidimicrobiaceae bacterium | reverse complement strand
CAGCGGAGCGACGTTCTCCCCGCCTACCTTCAGCATGTCCTTCATCCGTCCAGCGAAGGCGAGCCTGCCGGATCCGTCGACGACACCTAAGTCGCCGGTGCGGACCCAACCCTCCTCGTCGATCGTGAGCGTTGTGTGCTCGTGGTCGTTGTAGTAGCGAAGCAGCGCATTGGACCCTCGGAATTGGATCTCGCCTGGTTCGCCCGCGTTGCACTCCCGGCTGTCTTTGACGATTCGAAGGTCGAGGCCATCGAGGGCGCTCCCCGATGAGTTCGCTCTGACGTCGAGCGGATCGGTCAGGTCCGTCATCGTGATAACGCCGGAGGCCTCCGTCATTCCGAAGCAGTTCACGAGGGCGGCTTGAGGTGGCAACAAGGACTGGATCTCGTACTGCAAATCGGCTGGCCCGACGTTCAAGAGCGCGCGTGCTGCTCGGAGGTCGGTGGGTCGATACTCGGGATGTCTGACGAGTCCGAGGGTGATCTGCGGGAACGCCGGATGGAGGTGGGTCGGTTGTTCCTCCCTGACCTGTTGGAGGGATCGGTCGGGGTCGATGTGCTGCTGGGAGATCATGGTCGCGCCCGCTGAAATCGACGCGAGTAGAGGTCCGGTACCGGACATGTGGAACATCGGACAAGGGGCCCAGAGTCGGTCGCCCTCGCGCATTCCGATGCGGGTCGCGTAAGCGTGCCACCCGCGGATGAGGCCGCGGTGGGAGAGTTCGCATCCTTTCGGCAGTGCGGTCGTCCCCGAGGTGTACATCACAATGGCGCGGTCGTCACCCTGCGACGTGCCGCCAGGTGTCCCGACGGCAGTCGAAGGATGTGGTGCGTCGTGCCGATCGATAAACGCGTCGATGGGCTGAATCACGTCATATGCCGGTCGACCGAACGTGTACACCTGCCGCAACATGGGCGCGGCGCCGACCCGCAGCCTTCCTGTTGCCGAGTCGAGTTCGTAATCTCCCAGGGCGTCGACGATGCGGCCCTGAAGATCGATTTCATTTGATGCGCGGTCGGTGGTCAGCAGCAGAACGGAATCAGAGTGCCCGATCACGTGGCGGAGTTCCTGGCGGCGGTAGCGCGCGTTGATGGGAACGACGACGAGACCGGCGAGGAACGCGCCGAACATCGAGCGGACGAAGTCGAGAGTGTTGGGCATGAGGAGCGCGACGTGGTCCATTGGTTGCACGCCATTCGCCTCGAATGCGTACGCCATCTCGAGCGCATCGGCCGCGAGTTGCGCGTACGTCAATCGCTCGTCGTCGACCACTACGGCATCGCGCTCGGGATATCGTGCCGCTTGTTCGAGCAGGAGGTTCCCGATCGTGTCGGGACCGTTCCAGGATTCGTCGTTCGTCGTCATGTGATTCCCTCGCCGTCGATTGCTCGCAGCAGGTTTTCAAGTCGGGCCGGGACCTCGTAGCGCAGCGCCGCAAGTCGCAGATCGTCCATGGCGCCCTGTTCGAATGCTGCTTGACCAGACAAGGCGTAGTAGAGGCATCGTGCATAGCCCAGTGCGGTGAAGTACTTGATGCGCCCCGGATCGATCGAGTGCCCCACGATCTGTTCGTACTTCGCGTAGAGCGGGGCGAGTTCGAGGTGAGTTGGTTCCCAGATCGCGAGGAAACACCATGTGACGTCTTCGAGTGGGTCGCCGATGTCGGCGAGCTCCCAGTCGAGAATCGACGTGATGTGGTCGTTCGCGACAACGAAGTTGCCCATTCGGAAGTCATTGTGCACGAGCGCTCCACGCCCTGCGGGCGGGACGTTCGCCTCGAGCCATTGAAGTGCGGCCTCAGTGCCCCGCGGTGCACGGAATGGCAGCCGGTTGAAGCGGCGGCGAAGGCCCGCGAGTCGATCTGTAGGATCGCTAACGATTCTGCCCGGTCGGTCTTGTTCCGGAATGCGTCGCCAGTCGACAGCGTGCAGGGTAGCTGCGAGTTGTATTGCTTGTTCGGCGAGTCGCATCCGAGTCGGTGCCTCAACCTGGTTCCATCCGGTAGGTACGTCGCCGGCGGCGCGTTCCATGAGGAGGTACGGTCCGAGCAGCGGGTTCTCGTCGGACTCGTCCGATGAGAGGAGCCGCGGAACAGGTAGCCCGTGGTGCAGAGCTACCGTCAAGGCGCGGATTTGTGTGCCGATCGCATGGCGGCCGGATCCGGGTGTCGGCAGCCGCAAGACAGCGGGTTCCTCAGTTCCATCGGCGTGCTCGATTCGGACGAACCATGTCTCCTGGGACAGTCCCACCGTCGCGCGATCGGTCACGTCGACTCGGCAGTCCGGGTGCGTGGCGCCCAAGATGGACGTGAGGCCGGCTGCGAGACGCTCTCGTTGGAGCATCAGCTTCCTTCCGAGACTGCAACCCAGTCGAGCGCTATCAGTTTCGCCCGGCAGTCGCCGGCGACCTGCTTTGCGGCTTCCCGTGTCACGACTTCGTCCAACGCAGAGTTGGACTTGTCGTAGAGTCCGTCCAGGGCGCCGTCGAGTTCACTCGCGACGTTGCGCACGGTTCCCACGAGGGCGTGCAACCTTACACGAGCAGCGACCGCGTCGATCTGCGGAAGGACGTCGTTTTCGACCGCCTCGGCGACTCTGCGCAGGAAGTCGCTCGGGCTCAGGGCGTGTTCTCCCGCACCGGCGTCGGACGACTGCGTTCCATGGTCAGTGGACGACACCGCGGAATTCTACAACTTACTGAAGGTAAAGTAAAAGTCTGGTTTGCGCTTCGGTTCTTGAACGGCGCATCATGTTTACTGTATGTTCAATAGAATCCGACCAGGGGAGAGGAGATTCGATGGAGCGTCCCCGCTATGACGAACTCCCGGTGATCGACGCGATCGGGTATCGCCACGCTTGGGGAGTGTTCGGCGAAGAGGACGACTGTGGCACGATCAACCTGTTGACACCGGAGCTCGTTCGCCACAGCACCCAGCTCGTGCAGACCGGCGAGACGATCACGCTGAATCTCCCCTTGACCGAACCGGACCCCCCGCTGTTCGGTCGTGCCCCGATCCATCACGAGTTGTTCCCGGTGGATCGCAACAATCGCGATGACAAACTCGACGGCTTTCACCCCCAAGCGTCCACCCAGTGGGACGGGCTCCGGCACGTTCGCTGCCGAGAGTTCGGCTTCTACGGCGGTCTTACCGAGGAGTTTGCTCCAGGCCCCGGCCGGCTCGGCATCGAGCACTGGGCTCAACGGGGCATCGTCGGGAGGGGCGTACTTCTCGATGTCGCAGGTCACCTCGCGTCGACGGGGCGCGAGTTCGACCCGTTCGTTCGACGTGCAATCACTGTGGATGAACTCCGCGAGACAGCGACGGCACAGGCGGTCGAACTCAGAACGGGCGACATTCTGTGCGTTCGGATTGGGTGGCAGGAGGCGTATCGAGCGCTCAGTCGAGACGAGCGTGTGTCGTATCGGGACGGCACGATCGAACTCGCAGGTCTCCATGCGGGCGATGACATGGCCAGGTTTCTGTGGGACACCGGTATCGCCGGCCTCGCCACGGATACACCCGCTGTGGAAATGTTTCCAGCCGACATGCAGGCCGGGTCGCTACATCGACGCATGATTCCGCTGATGGGGATGGCCTTCGGCGAGCTGTTCGACTTCGAACAGCTCACTGCGACGTGTCAACGGGACGCACGATGGGACTTCATGTTCGTCTCGGTCCCGCTGAACATACCCGGTGGCGTCGGCTCACCAGCGAACGCCATCGCCTTGAGGTGAACGCGGCTTGACTGCCTTTCAGGATCTCGTTCCGATCGAGTACCCGATCGTCGCCTTTTCTCACTGTCGAGATGTCGTCGTGGCGGTCAGTCGAGCCGGAGGACTCGGCGTCCTCGGTGCCAATACGTTCAGCGCTGAGCAACTCGAGCTGGAACTTGCGTGGATCGACGAGCACATCGGCGGACACCCCTATGGCGTCAATGTTCTCGCTCCGACACCCTTCATGAGCGACGACGACCTGAGCGACCCATCTCAACATGCTTCGCAGATTCCCGAACGTCATCGCGAGTTCGTGGCCGACTTGATGAATCGTCTGTCCATTCCCGCCCCCAAGACTGATGCGGTCCCGATGCCTTTCGGCGACGGCGGCCTCATCGTCACCAGACACGGTCTCCAGGAGCGCATTGATGTCGCCATGCGCCATCCGGTTCGAATGCTCGTGAGCGCGCTCGGACCGTTCGACAAGGATGTCGTCGTCACCGCAAAAGAAGCCGGCATTCTGATCGGCGGAATGTGTGGAAGCCCTCGGCACGCCAAAGCGCACCGGGACGCCGGCGCCGACGTCGTGATCGCCCAAGGAGTAGAAGCGGCCGGACACACCGGAGAGATAGCGACCATGGTGCTCGTGCCGCAGGTCGTTGACGCGGTGGCGCCGTTGCCGGTGCTAGCGGCGGGCGGCATCGGCAGCGGGCGGCAGATCGCCGCTGCTCTGGCGTTGGGCGCCCAGGGTGTTTGGATGGGTTCGGTCTGGTTGACCACGTTGGAGAGCGACGTCGAAGTGGCCGGCCAAGCGAAGATGCTTGCAGCGACGTCCGAGGACACGCTTCGATCACGATGCATCACCGGAAAGCCAGTCCGCTTTCTCCGGTTGCCGTGGAACGTCGCATGGGAGGACCCAGACGCGCCGCAACCGCTCAGCGCTCCGCTCCAAGGGAATCTGATGAAGCCGTTGTTGGCCGGGGTGTACGAGAATCGAGTTGAGGAGCAGATCGGCTCGAGCGTCGGGCAGGTTGTTGGAATGATGAACACGAGGAGCTCGGTGCGGAATGTCCTCAACGAACTCATGGAAGAATTCGCAACGACATTGGTACAGCTGAACGATGCCTTTCTCGATGGGGCCTGAGTTTCCTTGACGCCCCACATTGGTCCGGTTTTCGACTCGCTGCCGCTTGCCGAACGCACCATCTCGAACCTGCTTGTTCGTGCATCAACAATGCGCGGCGGAGCCCCGTTCCTTGACGTGGACGACGATGTCGTCGTGTTCGGTGACCTGCCCCAACTCGCCGCAGCGTTCGCGGGCGGCCTCGAGTGCCACGGCGTGGGTCGCGGACAACACGTTGCGACCTTGCTCCCGAATTGCACCGAGTTCGCGACCACGCTCGTCGGCACATCCTGGGCCGGCGCCGTCCTCGTTCCGCTCGGCGTCGAGTTGACACCTGCTTGGTTGGCAACGCGCCTCGACCACAGCGACGCCGTTGCGATCGTGGTTCACGAGTCATCGGTCCCCACGTTGCAGGCTGCCCTCGCGCTCGGGGTGCCACAGCTCAGAGTGGTTGTGGTCGTGGGCGCCGCAGGACGTGACATCGATGTCCCTACGTCGGTGGGATGGAACTCGTTCATGTCTGCACAGAAGACCGAGGCCGCACCCGTGTCGTACGACGACGTGTTCATGATCAACTACACGTCCGGCACAACAGGGCCCTCCAAGGGCGTCGTGACCTCGCATCATCATGCGTATTGCGCATCGGTACCGCTCGTCGACGGCTTCGGGTGGACGTCGGACGACGTGTTGTGGACGAGCTTGCCGCTCAACCATGCGGCCGGGTTGTACCACGTGTTGCTGCCTGCTCTCGCCGTCGGCGCGAATGCGGTCATCAAGCCGCGCTTTTCCTTGTCGTCGTTTTGGTCCGATGTCGTTGGAGCGGGTGCAACCTACGCTCAGATGATCGCGACGATGGCGAACTTGCTGATGAAGCAACCCGCTGGTGATCTCGATCGCGCTCATCGGCTTTCATCGATCTCTTGTTTTCCGGCGCCGAACGACCCTGACGCCTTCGAGGCAAGATTCGGCGTCCACTTGAACACCCAGGCCTGGGGGATGACCGAGGTGTATCCGAACCAGCCCTCGCCCGCTCAAGAGCGCAGAGGGCCCACGTGCATCGGTCGCCCATCGCCCTTGTTCGACGTTCGGGTGGTCGACGAGAACGACGTCGAGGTGCCTTCCGACGGCGTGGCCGTTGGCGAAATCGTCGTTCGTCCTCGCGTACCCAGCGGCATGATGCGCGAGTACTACAAGAATCCCGAGGCAACGGTTGCTGCCACCCGAAACCTGTGGTTTCATACCGGCGATCAGGCGTCTCGGGACGCCGACAGCTTCATGTACTTCGTCGGTCGTACGAAGGACATGATTCGGCGGCGCGGCGAGAACATCTCAGCGTTCGAACTCGAGCGAGAGATCCTCACCTTCGCTGGTGTCGGACAGGCAGCCGCGTACGCGGTTCCGTCGGATCTCGGTGAAGATGAGGTGCGCGTTGACGTGGTTCCTACGGAAGGTGACTCCGTCGACCTCGTCGAACTGACTCGAGTCCTACGCGAGTCGTTGCCGCGTTACATGATGCCCCGCTACCTCTGCATTCGAGATGCGCTGCCAATGACACCGTCGGGACGTGTCGAGAAGTACAAGTTGGCTGCGCAAGGTGAGGGCACAAGCGTCCTTGACACCACACTTGTCCCGCCGCCCTCGTCCGACAGTTTATTGTAGGTTAAATAAAGTAGGGTCGTGCTCATGAATCGGTGCGAAGACTGGCGTGTTGCAGGAGCTATCGGCGCATTCGCTGGCCGGATCGCGTGTGCCCGCACGATCGATCCGACCCGGAGCAAGGATCTGTTGTGTCTCCACTTGGCCGCGGCCCCTCGAGGCCTCGGTGGCGTCAACGCCTCGGCTGCGGGGTTCGCTCAGCCGAACGGGCGGGCCAACACCGGACTCGAGAAGTACAGCGCACCATGTTGAGCGGACGGGACGAGTGGTTCGGTCACCAAACGGTCGCTCCGTATTCGCACGTCGAGCACATGTCGCCGTTGTGGGCAGAACGCTGCTACCACTTGTTGCACGCGACTCCTCAAGTCACGCTCTCCGTGGGACGGTCGTATCATCCGATCGACGCGCAGCGGCAAGGTT
>CAXBAZ010000195.1:0-6941 GCA_963973395.1 uncultured Acidimicrobiaceae bacterium | reverse complement strand
GCTTCCTGGCCGACGACGAGTTCCGGCGCAAGGTCACCCATTCGTCGGCGATCGGTGATCTCGACATGAACGACTACGACGTGGTGTTCCTGGCCGGCGGGTGGGGTGCGGCATTCGACTTCGGGTTCTCCGTGCCGCTCGCCGACCAGATCACGGCCGCGAACGCCGCCGGCAAGGTCATCGGCGGTGTCTGCCACGGTCCGCTCGGGCTGATCAACGCCCGTGGCACCGACGGCGCGCCGCTCGTGGCCGGTCGCGCCGAGTTCGAGAGCGAGACACGGTTCCGCGATCCGCTCGCCAACCACTGGGTCGTCGACGGCAACCTCGTCACGGGTCAGAACCAGAACGCCGGCCCGATGGTCGCCCGAGAGATCCTCGAGCTGCTCGACCGGATGGGGTCGGACCCCATCCGGACCAGTTGATCCGCGTCTGACCGGATGGGGTCGGCTTGGATCCCATCCGGTCACGGCCGCTCCGGGCATCGGTACGCTCGACGGTGATGTCCGTCGAACCGGGACCCGTCGAACCCGTCGAACCGGTCACGCCCGCGGCCCCGCCGCTCGTCGGCCGGGCGGTGCTGCACCAGCGGTGGGACGAGCTCGCTTGCTGCCCGAGGGTGTCCGGGTCGACACGTTCGACGGTCGGGCGTGGGTCGGGCTGATCCCGTTCGAGATGCGCCGGGTGCAGCTCGGACCGACCCCGCCGATCCCGTACCTGTCCCACTTCGTCGAGATCAACGTGCGCACGTACGTGGTCGACACCCGGGGTCGTCGGGCGGTCTGGTTCTTCTCGCTCGACGTGCCGCGCTCGGTCATCGTCGGCGTGGCCCGGACGGTCTTCAGCCTGCCGTACTGTTGGGCCCACGCCACGCACGAGGTCGACGGTGTGCACCACCGCTACACGCTGGAGCGACGCTGGCCGCGCCGGCCGCGGCCGACCGCGACGATCGAGTTCGACGTCGGCGACCGGATCCCCGACGACGAGATCGAGCCGCTCGACCACTTCCTGACCGCTCGCTGGGCGCTGCTCACGGCGCGCCGGAGGGTGCTGTACGGCGCCGTCGAGCACGCCCCGTGGCCGCTGCACCGCGTCGCTCGGTTCGACGTGGACGGCACGCTCCTCGAAGCCGGCGGCCTGCCGACCCCGGACGGACCACCGCGGGTGCTGTACTCACCCGGCGTCGCCGTCGACCTCGCCTGGTTCGAGCAACGAGCGCGCTCCGTCCGGAGGGGGTCAGACCCCCTCCGGACGGGGTGAGGCGCGATGCCGACGGTCTGGATCTTGGGCGACCAACTGCGTCGCGCCGCCGGCGCGCTGGCGGGCCGGGCACCGGGGGAGTGCCGGGTGCTGCTCGTGCTCAGCGACCACAAGCGCGCCGCCAAACGATGGCACCGCCAGCGGTTGCACCTCGTGGTTTCGGCGATGCAACACTTCGCGGCCGAATTGCGCGACGAGGGATTCGACGTCGACGTCCGTCGTGCCCCCACACTGGCGGCCGGACTCACCGCACATCGTGAGGAGTTCGGGGTCGACCAGGTCATCGCGATGGAACCGATGAGCTGGGACGGCCGCGAGCTGCTCGCACGGCTCGATGTCGAGACCGTCCGCAACGACCAGTTCACGTGTCACTACGACGACTTCGCCGAGTGGGCGGCCGAGCGTGACTCGTTCAAGATGGAGGACTTCTACCGCTGGCAGCGGCGGCGACTCGACGTGCTGATGGAGGACGGTCCCGACGGCCCCGAGCCGGTGGGCGGTCGATGGAACTTCGACCACGACAACCGCGAGCGGCCCCCGAAGGACGGGCGCGCCTGGCCCCACGTGACCCGGTTCGAGCTGGACGACATCGACCGGACGGTGATCGACGAGCTCCCCGACACATGCTGGGGTGCTCCGCCCGACGGCACGTGGCCGGTGACCCGCGAACAGGCGCTGATCCGACTCGACGAGTTCGTCGCCACGGCGCTCGCTCCGTTCGGCCCGCACGAGGACGCGATGCTCGCCGACGAGTGGAAGTTGGCGCACTCGGTGCTGTCGTCGTCGATGAACCTCGGGCTCCTGCATCCCGGCGAGGTCGTCGAGGCCGCCGAACGGGCATGGTGGGCGGGCGATGCACCGATCAACTCGGTGGAAGGATTCGTGCGCCAGGTCATCGGGTGGCGCGAGTACGTCTGGGGCGTGTTCTGGCTCTGGATGCCCGACTACCGCGGCTCGAACGACCTCGCGGCGACCCGGCCCGTACCGCCGGCGTTCACTGGTGAGGCGCCGACCGACATGGCCTGCGTCGGGCACACCGTCCGTCACCTGCACGACCACGGCTACACGCATCACATCGAGCGGTTGATGGTGCTCGGCAACCTCGCGCTCACCGCCGGTGTCGACCCGGCCGCGATGACCGACTGGATGTGGGCCAGCTTCGTCGACGGCGCCGAGTGGGTGATGCTGCCGAACGTGATCGGTATGGCACTGCACGCCGACGGCGGTCGGATGGCGACCAAGCCGTACGCATCCGGCGGTGCCTACATCAACCGGATGAGCGACTCGTGCCGCACGTGCCGGTTCGATCCGAAGCAGCGCACCGGCGATGACGCCTGCCCGTTCACGACCCTGTACTGGGACTTCCTCGCCCGACACGCCGACCGGTTCGCCGGCACTCACCGTCTGGCGCGACAGTTGGCGGCGATGCGACAGCTCGACGACCTGCCTGCGGTACGCGACCGAGCGGTTCGTGTGCTGTCCGCCCTCGACGCGGGCGACCTGTGACCGCGCCGGCCACGTCGCCGGTGCGACCCACGTCGCCGGCCGAGCGCGCCTGGGTGGTGATCGTGCTCGTGATGGCGTCGGTGTGCGTGGCGCAGGCGTTCGGGCGGTTCACCTGGGGCGTGGTACTGCCCGGTGCCCGCGACGACGTGCTGAACGGGTCGAACACGTGGGCGGGCTTCTTCGGCACGCTGAACGTGACGGCCTACCTGCTCGGCACGCTGGCCGTGTCGTGGGCGGCGACGAAGGTGACCCTCGTCGGACTGATGCGGATCGGCCTGTCGATCTCGACGCTGGCACTGGGACTCGCCGCCGTTGCCCCGAGCGGGCCGTTGCTCGGCGTGGCGCTGTTCGCGATGGGCATCGGTGGGGCGGTGATCTGGATCCCCGCGCCGGCGATCTCGGCGCGTGCCCTGCCGCCCCATCGGGCCGGGATGGCGGTGGGTCTCGTGGGTTCGGGCATCGGGATCGGGATTCTGTTCGCCGGGCAGCTGTCGGCATTCCTCGAACGTCGGAGCGACGCACCCGACACCTGGCAGACGGTGTACCGCGTCGAGTTCGTGGTCGCGTGCGTTGTCTTCGTCGGTGCGGTCGTGCTGATCAGGTCGAAAGGAGATCGGCCGTCGCTGACCGGTGGGTTCGGCGGGATCGGCGCCCTCAGGTCGGTGGCGGCGTGGATCCCGGCAACCGTGGCGTACGCGGCGTTCGGCTTCGCGTACATCCTCGTGCTCGGATTCCTCGTGGCGCGGCTCGAGGACGATTCGGGTTTCAGCTCGGGGCAGGCGTCGGCGATGTTCTCCGTCGTCGGTGCCGCCACCGTGTTCGGTGGCACGACGCTCGGGCCACTGTCCGACCGCATCGGCCGGCGTGCGACGTTGACGGGCGCGTTCTCCGTGTTCGCCCTGTGCACGCTGCTGGTGCTCACGGGCAGCCAGCCGTGGGTGGCGATCGCGTGCGTCGGGATCGGCCTGATGTTCTCCGGGATGCCGGCGCTGATCGTCGCCCATGTGGTCGATCACACCGACATCGACACGTACGGACCGGCGTTCAGCGCGGCCACGTTGGCGTTCGGCGTGACGCAGATGATCTCGCCGCAGATCGGGGGTGTGCTCGCTGACCGGCTCGGTTCGTTCACGTGGGTGTTCGTGCTGTCGGCGGCCGACGTCGACGCGGTGCAGCAACCCGTCGGTGACGTCGTACACGAAGCCGCTGATCGAATCCTTGAACGGCACGAAGGGCGTCAACCGCAACCGTTGGATCGACTGGCGGACGTCCTCGTAGGGGTCGTGGAACGCCTCGAGCGACCACCACGGCTTGAGTCCGAGCTCGTCGGCGAGTTGCTCGCGGAACTCGGCTTCGTCCACCTTCTGCAGACCGCAGTCCGTGTGGTGGACGAGCACGATCTCGCGGGTGCCGAGGAATCGTTGTGAGAGACACAGCGAACGGATCACGTCGTCGGTGATCACGCCGCCGGCGTTGCGGATGATGTGCGCCTCGCCGTTGCCGAGTCCCAGCACCGCGAAGGTGTCGATGCGCGAATCCATGCAGGCGACCACGGCGAGGTTGCGGGTGGGCTCGACCTGGAGATCGGCATCGTGGAATTCGGCCGCGTACTCGCGGTTGTGCTCGACGAGTTCGTCGATCTGGTCGTGTGGTTCGGTCATCGTGGCTCCGGTCGGGTGAATGGTCCTGGTGGGTTCAGCGGTTGACGGTGTCGATGATCTCCGCGATCGTGTGCGCGTTCTCGAGCGGGTGGCGGAGCGGCCGGTCGCCGAGCACCACGTACCGATTGCGGCGGCCGACCCGTTCCCGGGCCAGATAGCCGTCGTCTTCGAGGTCGTTGAGGATGCGCTGGACGGCACCCTCGGTGATCCCGACGAGGCTGCTGATCTCACGTTGACGCAGTTCGGGGTTCCGGCTGATCGCCACCAGCACGTGGGCGTGGTTCGTCAGGAACGTCCACGCGCGGGCGTGCGGACCGGCCGAACCGCTCCGCCGGTCCGTCGCCTCGTCGTGCCTGTCCATGACAGCATCAGAACATACACCTCCGAAAGGGTCAATACAATCGTGCGTTTCTGAAGGCGGGTGTCTCGTGGTAGTTTCGATCCGACCGGTACATCCCCGCCATGCTGCTCGCCGTCCTCCTGCTCCACCTCGTCCTGGGCATCGTGCTCCTCGGCGCGGGGCAACGACTCGGCGCCCGCGCGTTCCTCGTCGCGGCGGTGGCTCCGGCCCTCACCGTGGTCGCGCTCGGGCTCCGTGCCCGCGACCTCGTGCGCGGCGACGCCGTCACCAGCACCGTCGACTGGGTGCCGCAGCTCGAGCTCAGCATCGACCTCCGACTCGACACCGTCGGTCTCGTCCTCGCCCTGATCGTCTCGGGCGTCGGACTGCTCGTGTGCGTCTACGCCGTCGGGTACTTCTCGCACCCAGGGCCCGCGATCGGTCGGCTCGCCGGCCTCCTCACACTGTTCGCCGGTGCGATGCTCGGCATCGCCGCCTCCGACCACCTGCTCGCCCTGTTCGTGTTCTGGGAGCTCACGTCGATCACGTCGTACCTGCTGATCGGCAACGACGACGAACAGCCCCAAGCGCGCGCCGCGGCGCTGTCGGCGATCCTGATCACGGGGATGGGCGGGTTGGTGATGTTCGCGGGGTTCGTGGTGATCGGCCAGGATGCCGGCACCTACCGGCTCAGCGAGTTGCTCGTCGCCCCACCGACCGGCGCCGCGGCGAGCGTCGGGGTCGTCCTCGTGCTCGTGGGTGCGTTCACGAAGTCGGCGCAGTTCCCGTTCGGGGGTTGGTTGCCGGGCGCCATGGTGGCACCGACGCCGATCAGCACGTACTTGCACGCCGCCACCATGGTGAAGGCCGGTGTGTTCCTCGTCGCTCGGCTGGCGCCGATCCTGGGTGACGTGTCGACGTGGCGGCCGATCGTACTGACGGTCGCATCGATCACCATGATCACGGGCGCGTGGCGGGCGCTGCGCCAGCACGACCTGAAACTTCTGCTGGCGTACGGCACGGTGAGCCAGCTCGGCTTCCTGATGCTGCTGTTCGGCACCGGGGTGTACGCGGTCGCGCAGGCGGGGCTCGTCGTGCTGATCGCCCACGCCGCGTTCAAGGCGGCACTGTTCATGGTCGTCGGCATCGTCGACCACCAGACGGGTACCCGAGACGTCCGCAGACTCGGCGGGCTGGGTCGCGGCTGGTGGCCGGTGGTGGCGATCTCGGTGGTCGGGGCGGCGTCGATGGCCGGTGTCCCGCCTCTGGTCGGTTTCATCGGCAAGGAGAAGGCGCTCGACGCGCTGCTGCACGCCGACTTCGGTGGCGCGGCGGTCGTGCTCGCCGTCGTCGTCGTCGGCTCGGTGCTGACCTTCGCCTACTCGGCCCGCTTCGTGCTCGGTGTGTCCGGCCGACTCGTCGACGACGCCGAACCCGCGATCGATCGTTCGCCGGTACCGGCGACCGTGTTCGTGGCGCCCGCCGCGGTGCTGGCGTTGGCCTCGCTGGCGTTCGGCCTCGTGCCGTGGCTGATCGACGAACTCGTGCGAAGCGCCACCACGACCCTCTACACCGACGCCTCGCCCAAGCACGTCGTGCTGTGGGCCGGATTCAACTCCGCGCTGCTGCTGTCGACGATCATCATCGTGCTCGGCGTCGTCCTGGTGCTGGCGCGTGGGCCCGTCGAGCGGCTGCAGCGCAGCGCGCACCGGGCCGTGGCGTGGGCGCCCGACGCCAACCAGGCGTTCACGTCGACCGTCACTGGCGTCTCACGGTTCGCTCGCCAAGTCACGGGCGTCGTCCAGAACGGCTCGTTGCCGGCCTATCTCGTCGTCATCCTCGGCGTCGCGGTGATCGCCCCGCTCGGGCCGCTGCTCGCCGGTTTCGACGGGTTCCCCGCCGTCATCGGCAACTGGGTGCACGTGCCCATCGCAGCGGTGATCGTCGCCGCCGCGATCGGTGCCACCGTCACGCGTCGTCGGATCTCAGCGGCGGTGATGCTCGGGGCCGTCGGGTTCGGCATGGCCGCGGTGTACGTCGTGAAGGGTGCGCCCGACCTCGCACTGACACAGTTCTCCATCGAGACGCTCGCGACGGTGTTGTTCGTGCTCGTGCTGAGGTTCCTCCCGCGGCAGTTCGTCGACGAACGGGCCGCCGTCCGGCTGCCGATCCGGCTC
>CAXBAZ010000194.1:0-6948 GCA_963973395.1 uncultured Acidimicrobiaceae bacterium | reverse complement strand
CTTCACTCCCGACCTCGACGACGATGACCTCGTGCGGCTGTGGGAGCTCTGGGACGGCGAGGAGGCGCTCGCCGGTCACTTCGCTTCGGAGCACATGGCCGCATGGCGAGCGCGGGCCGCTGCGCTGCCGATCGTGTCACGGGATGTCCACAAGTACACCGTGGCCGACGTCACCCCGCTCCCCTGACGGTTGGTGCCGACGGTTGGTGCCTGGCACCAACCGTCAGGTCAGCGCTGCTGCGAGTGGTGCGAGCCGATGCGGAGTGATCTCGCCCCGCATCGACCAGACGACCACGTCGACGCCGGCGCCGAAGAAGGCATCGGCCTGCTCGGCGAGTGCATCGGGATCGTCGTCCTCGCCGAAGCCGAGGTGGACCGACCGGGTGATCTCCGACTGGTCCCGCCCGATGGCGTCGCAGTGGCCGCGTAGCGCCTCGTCGAGCTCCTGCCAGTGTGACGGACCGTCGGGGAACGTCATGTCCCACTGATCGGCGAAGCGGGCGGCGGTCTTCAACGTGCGCCGCTTGCCCTTGCCGCCGATCACGAGCGGCAATCGTTCCTGCAGCGGCTTGGGCTCGCACCACGCGTCGGTGATCGTGAAGTACTCGCCGGAAAAGTTGGTGACCGTGTTGTCGAGCAGCGAGCGGATGATCTCGATGCCTTCGTCGAACCGGTCGAGTCGCTGCCTGATGGTGCCGAGTTCGATGCCGTACGCCGCCGACTCCATCTCGTTCCACCCGGCACCCATACCGAGCTCGAACCGGCCACCGGAGACGATGTCGAGCGTCGCCGCCATGTTGGCGGTGACCGCCGGGTGCCGGTGATGCATGCCGTTGACCATCGCTCCGAGACGGAGCCGCGTGGTGGCCTGCGCGAGCGCGGCGAGCATCGTCCACCCCTCCAGGTTCGGACCGTCGTACGGTGGCGCCAAGGGGTAGAAGTGGTCCCAGGTCCAGGCCGACTCGAACGTGTCGATGCGATCGGCCTCGACCCAGGTGTCGAGGAACTGTCGCCAGGTGGCGTGGTGCGGCGGGGTCTTGACGGCGTGGCGTCCCATCCCGCGGACCGTACCGACGGTTGGTGCCTGGCACCAACCGTCGGGTTAGGTTCGACGGGGTGCTGCGCGTGTTCGTCACCCACGATCCCGAGGACCTCGATGCCTACTTCGGACGCGCGTTGCCCGAGCTGCGGGCCGTGGCCGACGTCGTCCTGAACCCGCTCGACCGCGACCTCACGACCGACGAGCTCGTCGAGCACTCGGCCGGGTGTCAGGTCGTGATCGCCCACCGTGCCACCCCTGGCGACGCGGCGCTGTTCGACGGGAACACCGACGTCGTCGCGTTCCTCCGCACCGCGGTCGACATCTCCACGGTCGACGTCGACGCGGCGTCGCGCAACGGTGTGCTCGTCGCCCACGCCGACAAGAGCTTCGTGCCCTCGACCGCCGAGATCGCACTGGCGCTGATGCTCGACATCGCCCGCAACGTCAGCGAGTCGACCATCGACTACCGCAGTGGCATCCAGCCGGCCCAGCGGCCCGGGTTCCAGCTCCGCGGCAAGGTCGCCGGGCTGATCGGCTGCGGGGCGATCGGCACCTATCTGTCCGACGCGCTCGTGGCGTTGGGCGTCGAGGTGCTCGTCGCCGACCCGTACACGCAGGTCGGCGGTGAGGGCATTCGCCAGGTCGAACTGCCCGAGCTGCTGGCCGAGTCAGACTTCGTGCTGCCGCTGGCGGCGTCGACCCCCGAGACCGAGAACCTGATCGACGCCGACGCATTGGCACGGATGAAGCCGGGTGCGATGCTCGTGAACGTGTCGCGGGGTGAGCTGCTCGACGAGCACGCCGTGGCGGAGGCGCTCGACAGCGGCCGGCTGGGCGGCCTGGCGATGGACGTCGGCCGAGCACCCGACCAGCGCCCGTCGCCCGAGCTCGCGAGTCGAGCGGGGGTCGTGGCAACGCCACACCTCGGTGGTCTCACGCCCGAGAACGCCGACGCCCAGGCGATGAGCAGTGTCGAGCAGGTACGCGCGATCACAGCCCACGAGCTGCCTCCTCGGGCCGTCAACGCCGCCGACGCGAGCCGTCTCCGGGCGTGGTGGGACACATGACGCCTCGGGGCGCATGCGACTCGCACGTCCACGTGTACGACCAGCGCTACCCGATCAGCCCGACGACGGTGCTGACGCCACCCGACGCCTCGCTCGTCGAGTACCGGGCCGTCCAGACGGCCCTCGATCTCGACCGGGTCGTGATCGTGCAGCCGACCACGTACGGCCTCGACAACCGGTGTCAGCTCGAGGCCGTGGCGGAACTCGGCGACGCCGCCCGAGCGGTCGTCGTGGTCGACGACACCGCGACCGACGACGAGGTCGCTCGGCTCACTCGGCTCGGTGCGCGGGGTGCCCGGTTCCACATGCTGCCGGGCGGAGCGGTGCCGTGGGAGACGATGCATGCGGTCGCCGAGCTGATCGCCTGCCACGGGTGGCACATCCAGCTCCAGATGAACGGCCGTGAGCTGCCGGAGCGGCTCGACGCCCTGCTCGCGCTCCCGACACCGGTCGTCGTCGACCACGTCGGCCGCTTCATGCCGCCGGTCGAACCCGACGACCCGTCGTTCCGGTCGCTGCTCACGCTGCTCGATACCGGTCGCTGCTGGGTGAAGCTGTCGGCGCCGTACGAGTCGACGAACCACTCGACGCACGAGGGTGCTCCGGACTACCCCACCGTCGCCGCGCTCGCCCACCGGTTGATCGAACATGCGCCCGAGCGGATGCTGTGGGCGACGAACTGGCCACATCCCGGCCAGGCCGACCCGCCGACGCCGGCACAGCTCGCCGACCTGCGCGATGAGTGGTTGCCGACTGCGGCCCTGCGAAGCCGGGTACTGGTCGACAACCCGGCCGAGGTCTACGGATTCGACCCCGTCCCCACCACCGATCCCGACAACGAGGAGATCACATGACCACCGAGAACCGCGCCATCGAGAACCGCGCCATCGAGAACTATGCCAGCTACCCCTCGCTCGTCGACCGCACCGTGTTCGTCACCGGCGGCGCCGACGGCATCGGCAGCGCCGCCGTCCAGAACTTCGCCCGTCAGGGCAGCAAGGTCGCCTTCGTCGACATCAACGCCGACTACGCCAGGGGCACGATCGAGCGCTGTGTCGAGGCCGGAGCCGCGCACACACCGATCTTCTACGAGGTCGACCTGCGCGACATCGAAGCGCTCCAGGGCGCCTGCGCACAGGCGATCGACGACCTCGGCGGGGTGACCGTGCTCGTCAACAATGCCGCCAACGACGACCGCCACACGTGGGAGGACATGACGGTCGACGACTGGAACGACCGGTTGAACGTGAACCTTCGCCACTACTTCTTCGCCATCCAGGCGCTCGCCCCGCAGATGCTCGCCGCTCAGCTCGGATCGATCGTCAACGTCGGGTCGAGCAGCTACATGATGCAGGAGGACTTCTTCCCCGGCTACGCGATCGCCAAGTCGGGTGTGGAGGGCATCACCCGCACGATGGCGCGCACGTTCGGGCCGAAGAACGTGCGGGTCAACACCGTGCTGCCCGGATGGGTACCCACCGAGCGGCAGCTCACCAAGTGGTGGTCGCCCGAGGGTGAGGAGGGCACGTTGAACGACCAGGCGCTCAAGAAGCGGATCGTGCCCGACGAGTTCGTGCAGATGATCCTGTTCCTCGCCGCCGACGACAGCGGCGGCTGCACCGCCCAGCAGTTCATGGTCGACGGCGGCCGCTTCTGACGAACGGAGCGAACCAGGTTCGCTCCGTTCGCTCGAGCAGCCCGCGATGCCCCAGTGGTACCGTTGACGCGACCGACTTCCCCTCCACTGACGACCCAGCGGGGGACGACCATGAGCGTCGACGATCGAACACGAATGAATCTCCACCGCAGACTCGCTGGATCGTCGGGTTCATCTGCGGCTGGAGTGCAGTCGTCACCGTCGCCCGGTTCCTGCTGTAGCGGAGCGGTACGTCGATGATGCGGAATTGGGCGGGCAACGTCGCCTTCACCGCGGCTGCGTACCATCGGCCGGCGACCATCGAAGCGGTGCAAGCGATCGTCGTCGCGGCAGCTGCAGCCGGGCGTCGGGTACGTGCCATCGGCAGCGGCCACAGCTTCAGCACCGTCGCTGCCATCGAACCCGGCGGCGAGATCGTGTCGATGCTGGGCCTGAGCCGCGTGGTCTCCATCGACCGCGAGGCGATGACCGTCACGGCCGAAGGAGGGATCCGATACGGCGAGCTTGCGACCGCCCTCCACCGAGCCGGGCTCGCGCTCCACAACCTGCCGTCGCTGCCGCACATCACCGTCGCCGGTGCGGTCGCCACCGCCACCCACGGCTCGGGCGTCGCCAACGGCAACCTCGCCACAGCCGTGCGGGCGGTCGAACTGGTCACGGCCGACGGCTCGTTGTTGCGGCTCGACGTCGACGATCCTCGCTTCGCCGGGTCCGTCGTCGGGCTGGGCGCGTTGGGGATCGTGGTTCGCGTCACGCTCGCCGTCGAGCCCACCTTCGACGTCGCTCAGACCGTCTACCGCGACCTGCCCTTCGACGTAGCGTGCGATCTACTCCACGAGGTGATGGGAGCCGCGTACAGCGTGAGCCTGTTCACCGACTACCAGCGCGGTGTGTTCCAACAGGCGTGGTGGAAGGGACGGGTCGGCATCGACTCGCGGGCGCCGGCCTCGCTGCTCGGTGCCTCGCCCGCCGCCGTCGCGCTGCACCCGATCGAATCCGTCTCGGCCGAGTCGTGCACCGAACAGCTGGGCCGGCCGGGCCCCTGGTCGGATCGGCTCCCGCACTTCCGGCTCGGCTACGCCCCGAGCAGCGGCAACGAACTGCAGTCGGAGTACTTCGTCGACCGCTCGCACGGCGCGGCCGCGATCGCAGCAGTCATCGACCTGGCGGACGAACTGGCGTCGGTGATCCAGATCAGCGAGATCCGCACGGTCGCAGCCGACGAATTGTGGTTGAGCGGCTCGTTCGGGCGCGACGCGCTGGCGCTCCACTTCACCTGGATCCCCGACCAGGCGGCCGTGCTGGCGCTCCTGCCGCGGTTGGAGGCGGCCCTGGCACCGTTCGACGCGCGCCCGCACTGGGGCAAGCTCACGACGATCGGGCCGGCCACGCTCCGGGGCCTGTACCCCCACTGGAGTGACTTCGACGCACTCGTGGGCCAACTCGACCCTGCCGGCACGTTCACCAACCCATTCCTCGACGCCCTCTTGCGAGCGTGACCGCCCGGAGACTCGGGAGGTCCGCTGCCACGGGTCAGGGGATGAAGAGCGACTGACACGCAGCTGATTCGGCACGTCTCCACACCCCCGACTCCGGGTCACCCGTCACGGTGATCGTGGCCTTGGCCTCGCCCTCGACCTCCAGCACGAACAGCGACATCCCGCCGGGTCCGATCAGCTCGGTCCACCCGTCCGTCGGGTAGGGAACTCCCCCTTCCCGCTGCATATCGCGCACGTTGTCGTCGATCGCCGCCCAGAACTCGTCGACAGGCTCCCGGTTCTCGACGTCGTCGGGGCCGACCGGCTCCCAGTCCCAGTTGCCGCCACCGCGGCCACGCTCGTCGCACACGAGACCTCCAGTGACGTCGTCACCGAATCGTTCTCGCTCGGCCGCCGTCATCTGACGCTGGGGGATCTCCGGTCGTTCCGACTCTGCCGGATCGTCGTCGAACGTGGACTCTGTGCTGATCGGGGCGCCGCGGAGGAACTGGTCGGCGCGGTGGGCGAGCTCACCGATCAGGTCGTCGTCGAACGGCGCGCCCTCGATCTCGAACACGATCGACCGTGCGCCCTCGCCGACGATCGTGACGAGCGCGAAGTCAGGACCGGCCCGGAACCACGAGGCGCGGATCGACGACAATCCTCCTGTTTCACCCTCGACACCTTGCGATTCGGCGGCGCACCGACCGATCATCACCAGCACGTCCGTCAACCGGTTGCCGCGTTCGATCGACCCGACATCCAGCACCTGCAGGTCGACGTCGAGACCGGTGCCGTCGGGCGGCGTCAGGATGTCGTGCACCGATGGAGCTCCGTCGAAGTCGGACAGCCCCTGCCCCGCCTCACACGGGACCTCGCCGCCCACGAACGGTTCGGTCGTGCGTTGCACCAGCGTCCATCCATCACGCTCGAGCGCCAACGGGTCGTCCGGAACATCGGCCGCCAACGCCGGATCGATCGAAGGAACCGTGCTCGGGATCGTGGTCGTCTGGACCACCGCAGGGAGACGACCCGTGAGGCACTGCGCGATCTCGGCGACATGCCACTCGGAGCCGGCGTATCGCATGCGGACGATCGCCTCGATCCCGCTGCCACGATCGAGGAAGCGGACCGTGAGCGGGTCACCGGCGATCTCCACCCATCCATCGGCAGGGAGCATCTCGACCTCGGGCGGCGTGTGGTCGACGATCGTCGCGTAAGCGATCGCGAACGCTGCGCCGGTGGTCGGTGCGGACTGGTCGTTTTCGCCCGCCACGAGGACGTCGTGGGGCTCGCAAGCGTCGACAACCTCCGCGATCGGAGCCGACCTCAGGACTTCCCGATCGAAGGTGTAGATCGGAACGGCCGGCGAGGTCGTTGCGGGCGGTCGCGCCGTGGGGGCTTCGGCGTCCCTGCCGGTCACGACCACGAGACCGACGACGGCGGCGAGCAGGCACGCCGCCGCGCCGATCATGGCCCACGCCCGATGGTGCGAGCGATCGTGGCCGCCTCGCCCATGATCGCTCGCACGAATGGGTTCGCCGGTGGTCGACTCGAGGGTGGCGCCGAACGCCTCCAGCTGTCGTTCCGGTTCATCGGACATCGACGGTCACCTCCAGGGCGGTGCGCAGCTTGAACGGAGCAAACCAGGTTCGCTCCGTTCGGGTCGAACCGCAGGGTACGGGCACGACGGGTACGGTGGGC
>CAXBAZ010000193.1:0-6968 GCA_963973395.1 uncultured Acidimicrobiaceae bacterium | reverse complement strand
TGCCCTACTTATGGGCGTGGGGGTTCAAGTCCCCCCTCCGACACCAGATGACCAGGGCAAACGCCCTGGTCATTGCGGTTTTCACGAGGTCACGAAGTCCGCCGAACTCCGCGCGCGTCGCACCATCGTTCATTTCTGGGCGACCGGGTTCTCGCGTCAGGGCCGTGATTGCCTCGGGATGATGACGAGCGGTTGTGCGCATCCCCTCCTCACTGTCGTCCCAGGGGTCGGCTGCTCCGCACGGGCAACCCCACTTACGTGGAGGCCAAGTACGGTCCTGGCGCCGGCTTCACGTCAGCCCAGCAGCGCGTGTACGCGTGCTTGGGTGCACGTGTGATCGTCCAGCACTGGAGTTCAGGCGGAGCCACCCCATTGGTACAAGCAGCCTGAGCTGCGTGCGGCAACTCGCCAGCAATCACCTGGGCGCTGACGATCATCGAGCTGTTGATGTCTGATGTACTTCAGATATCGTGGTGGTGTGCGTGTGATCGAGCGGCCCTTCTCCGATTTCCTTCGTCAGCCCAACGATGTCGTTGCGGACTTGGCCGATCACGATGTCGTCCTTCGACGGCGAAATGCTCCCGCGCTTCGATTGAGCGAGGCCGAGCGAGAGGAGGAGCGAGACGAGGCGTTCGACGCACTCGCTCGGCTGTTGCGCAACCTGCTCGTTGACCGGCCGGCAGGACTCGACTCGACGATCGATGACGCGTTCCCGTGGGCGACGTTCCTGCCGCGTCAGGATCGCCAGCTGTTCATCGACGAGCTCACCCGGGTTCTGTTGGCGGTCTCGACGATCGACAACTTCGCGCCGGTCGGCCAGTTGCTTCGGGAGTGGAAAGCCACCGCCGAGATCCACGCCGACCCTCGCCTCGCCCGCCGGCTGCGACGCCGCCTCGATGCAACCGGCGAAGCGGTCCCGGCCCCGGCGAGCTGACCGCAGATGCCGAAGCGCAAGGAGCGCGTTGCGCCGCCACCGGCCTCCGGCGGCTGGGACTTCCGGTTCGCCACCAACGATGCCGTCAAGGGATGGGAGCAGATCTGCTCGGCAGCGGCCGCCAACGCCCGGACTGCGTGGGAGCGCATTGCGGCCGACCCGCGACAGCGCGACTCCCGACAGCATCCGCTCAAAGGGTCTCTCGGCTCCCGCTCGGTGAACGGCGTCGAGATGGAGCAGTGGCAGTACGAGGTCACGGCTGGCGGCCGCATCTGGTACTGCATCGACGACGATCGCAGGACCGTCTGGATGACAGACGCCAGTGTCGGCCATCCCAAGGCGACCGAGTAGCTCCCTGACTGGGCGTGACCGCCGGCTTGGTCGGGCGTAAACGAGCGGACCTCGTGGCACCATCATGCATCGCCGCGGGCGCGAGACTCGTCGGTCGTGTACATGGTCCATTCGACGAAGAAGCTTCTCGAGCGGGTGAAGCAGCGCCCGCAGCCAGAGGCTGCGGAATCAACCTCGATGCTCGGGAGCTGGTACGCAACCTACGTGGGATGGAGGCCCCAGGTCGTGCTGCTCGTGAACGAGCGCACGCTCCTCCCGGTGCTCATGCCGCTCGCGCCGGCAGCGAGCCTGCTCGAACGGTTCCCGCAGCATCTCGCCGGTGTCCTGGGTGCCCTGGACGTGTCTGCGGAGTTCGTCGACCAAGAGCTGGCGGCGATGGGGGAGGGCGTGTGGGCGAAGACGGCGAATCGCAGCGTGGTCGGCAGCATGAACGAATTCGTGTTCCTCGCCGAGGCGTGGCGAGACCGTGGACGGGCCGACGATCTTCTGGCGATGTCGCTCCATCTGGCCGGGGTGCCGTGCTCACCGCTGGACAAGTCGGAGGGCTTCCCCGACCGCGAGGTGGCCGCACTGGTGGAACGGTGGCGAGGCGGCGACGTCGCACCCCCGGAGCCCACCGGTGCTCCGCCATCGCCCGAGGAATCGGACGCCGACAATCCCGTATTGCCCGACCCGCGTGCCGTGCGGAACCGGCGTCGCCCGGAGGAGCTCTCCGAGCGCGACGTCGAGTCCGCGCTGGATCGGATTGCCTCCCGCAACGAGGAGCGAGCCCGAGAGGCGCTCCACGTCTACGACACGCTCACCTGGGGCGAGGGGCCCGAGCGACTCACACAGGCCAGCCTGCAGCACTGGTTGTGGTACCAGCTGGCGACGAAGTACCTGACCGACGAGCCCGGTTACATGCCACGGCTGGCCGGCATCGCCGCCGAGCTGTTCGATGAGCTGGCGCTCGACGGCTACGCGGCGATCTGCCGCTCTCGTTCGACCGTCGACGTGCACACCGCGTTCGACCGCTCGTCCGACGATGGCCACGCGGCGATGCGCCGGGCACTCGGTGCGTCGGGCATCGAGCCGCCCGACACCGACTCGTTCCGCTGGGGCGACGTGATGGGAATTGAGGAGTCGATGGCGCGGACGTCTGTGGAACTGGCGTTGGAGCAAGCGATCGATACCGGTGACCTGGTCGTCGGAGGAGGTGGGTGGCGCACCCGCCAGCGGGCGATCACCGATGCGACGCTCGACAGCGATCACCCGTCCCAGTCCGGCCAGACGTGGAGGACGACGATCACGACGGAGCGGGTCGGGAGCTGGATCGATGAGGCCGCGCGTCGATCCGACGAGCTCGGCCGGCTCCGGTCGCGGATCGGCAACCGGCTGCTCCATCCGATCGACCCACCACACGACGTCGCGGAGCGACTGGCGCTGATCACGTGGCTGCTGCAGCGGTTCGGGAGTGAGCAGCAGCTGACCCAGGCCGGCTACCTCAACCGGACGTTCGTGCTCGCTGTCGACGAGGAGCGCCCCTGGGAGGACCCGTTCGACACCGGCCGACCGCCGCGCACAGAGATCGACGAGATCACCCTGCATCGGCTGCGTGACTTCCTCGAACGGGCGGGCGCGCTGCGCAAGCGGGGCCGCGTGCTCCAGCGGACCAAACGCGGCACGGCGATGACCGTCGATCCGACGACGATTTCGACGGCCGTGGTGGAGCACCTCGGGGCGAACCCCTGGGGCCGGTTCGTGACCGAGACGTACGGATTGCTCCTCGTCGATCGCGGCGAACCTCAGCTCGACAAGGAGCTGACCCGAACCGTCGCCGCGCTCGCCGGCGAGGCGGGTTGGCGGATCGGCGGCGCCGGAGGCAGCCATCCCACCGATCGCGATGTCTCGTTGGCCTTCAGCGGCAGCCGAGCGCTGATGGAGCTATGCGAGCTGCTCGACGAGGATGGAGACTGGTCGGCGCGGCGCTACCGGCTGACACCCGCCGGTGAGACGCTCGTGCTGGCGATGCTGCGGGTGACCGCAGCCGGACCACGGGATCACCCGTGACGGCGCCGGAGCGACCCAAGCGGGTCCAGCGCTTCGGCCCGGAGCCATGGAGGGAGATCGCCGGGTCGACCTGGTCGCTGTGGGACCTGTGGTTCTGCGTCGTCGCCGTGCTCGACCACGACAGCAACCTCGAACTTCTCTCCGACACGTTCGTCGAAGCGCTCCGCTCCCATCGATCCTCGGACCGTAACGCCAACGAGGCCAAGCTCAGCCACCTCAGAGATCTGGCACGACGACTGGACGACGTCGGGCTCCGCCCCGCCGACCTCGCCGACGCCGAACAGCTTGCCGATCAGCGGATCGTGAAACGCGCCCGCGAGAAGGTGACCGGCCGGGTCGGCCTCGACTGGCGCGCCTCCACTCCGGCGATGATCGACACGCCGCGCCGGCTGCTCCAGCATCGGGCGCGCTACGGCCACTGGCCGTCGTTCCCGTCCGACCCTGCGCCGTTCTTCGAGCGCTTCCGTCGCACCGTCGACCGGAAAGGCTTCGTCAGCAAGAATCAGACGTTCATCATCGCCAAGATACTCCGCAAGCGCCTGGCCGATCTCGACGGACCGCGCCGCAACCTTCCCGAACGACTCGCGCTCTACCGCGCCTTCCACACAGCTGGTCTCGAGATCGCCGACGCCGCGGACGACAGCTACGGCGTCCTGGGCGAGGTCCGCACCGAGGCCTGGCTCACCTACCTCGACATCGACTGGCGATCGGCCGGGATCGCACCCGGCGACTACTGGCAGGACCTCTGCGAGCTCATCATCTGGGAGCCTTACGCCATCGACCACCAGAACGGCACCGCCTGGTTCTCGTCGGCGCAGCGCGATGACGTCGACCTGATCGAAGGCATCCTGCTCGCGCTCGAAGCCGAGCACCGATCGGTCGTACTCGACTGGGAGGCGACGGCCGCGCTCGAAGCGCTCGCTGACCTCTACGTCGCCACCGGCGCACGCGACCGCTTCGTCGACTTCGCCGGCCGCCTGCCTTCCCACTCGTGGCAACACGTGGAAGCGATGGCCCGAGCGCAAATGACTGCGCGCGACCGCGACGGCGCCGTCGCCGTCTATCGCGCCGCGGCCGCCCGAGGTGACGAGCTCGCCCACATCCGCCAGCGCTGCCTCGCCCTCACCGGCGTCGACCTCGGAGGAGATCCCGCAGACCCCGCATGAAGGTGCAGCCAAACCATCACAGGTCTGGCTACACGTTCCTTCGAGGATCGTGTCGACTGTCGAGGCGTCCCGCGTTCGCGCTGCGGATGAAACCACACACAGAGCAATGGGGTCTGTGTAGTGTTTCATACATGGGCAGCCGGGAACGCCTCGAACGGCTACGGAGCTTGGGGTCGGTCTTTCGCGCCGCTGAAGCTCGTGAAGCCGGACTGTCCTGGCGTGACCTGTACGAGCTGCGGGACGAAGGCGACCTGATCACGCTCTCGCGGGGCGTCTATCAGCTGACGGAGCGTGCCGGCGGAGAGGCGGTCGACTTCGTCACCGTTTCCTATCGTGCGCCGAGCGGGATGATCTGTCTCGATTCGTCGCTGGCGTACTGGGACCTGACCGACGACGTCCCAGCGCAGGTTCATCTGGCCGTCCGTCGCGGCACGACGCGTCCGATCATCGACTACCCGCCGACGGTCGTCCACGTGTTCAACGACAGGACATTCGACGTCGGCCGCGTCCGAGTGGACGTTGGTGATGGCGAGGGGTTCTGGATCACCGACCGGGAACGAACGATCGTCGACGCGCACCGGCTGCGGCATCAAGTCGGCCCCGACGCAGCGGCGCACGCACTTCACCGTTACCTCCGGCGGCCCCAGCTGCCACGGTTGCTCGACTACGCCCGCGAGCTCGGTACCGATCGCAGTCTTGTCGCCGACATCCAGCTGTTGATGGCATGAACCGACCCACGCACGCGACTCCTGGCGGGCATGCGTACCTCGAGCTGCAGCGTCGCGCTCGTGTCGAGCGGGTGGGCACCCAGGAGCTGCTCGTCTGGTACGTGCACGAACGCTTCCTGTACCGGCTGTCGCGCTCGCGCTATCGAGATCACCTGATCTTGAAGGGCGGGATGCTCCTCGTCGCGTTCGAGGCTCGGCGCGCCACGCAGGACATCGACCTGCTCGGGCGCCGAATCCCCAACGACGAACCCGCCGTCTCAGGCATGGTCGCCGAGATCGCACGGATCGAGGTGCCGGACGGCGTCGAGTTTGCCGTCGACCAAATCGCCACCGCCACGATCCGAGACGACGCCACCTACGGCGGCGTCCGCATCACCATGCCGGCGATGGTCGACCGAGCCAAGATCCTGCTGCGCGTTGATCTCAGCGTCGGTGACCCGGTCACACCCGCACCGATCGAGGTCCACTACCCGAGCTTGCTCGACAGTTCGTTCACGCTGCGGGGCTACCCGATTGCCACGGTGCTCGCCGAGAAGATCGTGACCCTCATCGAGCGCGGCGACACCAACACGCGCGAGCGAGATGTCGCCGACATCGTGATGCTCGCTCGACGAAACCGTCCCAGCGACGGCGAACTCATTGCGGCCATCACGGCCACGGCGGCTCACCGGCACGCCGAACTCCGCCCGGTCGCCGAAGCAGTCAAGTCGCTCGGAGAGCTTCGCCAGCGATCGTGGGAGGTATTCCTCGAGCGAGCCGGCCTCATCGGCCGCGTGCCCGAGCGTTACCAAGCCGCGCTCGACGAGGTCGCGACGCTCGTGGACCCGTTGCTCGCAACGTGAGTACCCGCCGAGCCGGTCGGCCACGGTGTCTCGCATCGCTGTCGCTTGTCAGCAATTTGTCAGCAGTTTGTCCGCGAACTGGACGAAACTAGCGGGTATCAGACATCACTAGACGACACGACTTGCACGCAGAAACCAACGCTGACCAGGTGAAACGGTCAACTACGGACAACTACGGACATTTCGCCATTCCGGAGAGCAAGTCCCCCTCCGACAGCCATGTCCAGGGCAAATGCCCTGGTCATTGCCGTTTTCGGCGGGTTGGGGTCGCTACAGGGCAGGAGCGAGAGTGCTGTGTTGGCGCAGCCCGACGTCGATCGCGAGATCGGTGAAGATGTCGGCCATCTCGGAGCGGTAGCGGAGCTGGGTCGTCACCGCCTCGTTCGGGCGGGTCGACACACTGCCGGCCGGCAGTTCCTCGACGCCGGCGGACCGGGTGTGCGGCACCCGCTCGGCGGCGGCAGCGAACAGGTCACTGTTCTCCTGGTCATCCTCGGCGAGACCGTTGAGAGCGTCGAGCACCTTCTCCTGGTCGATCGTGCCGCTCAGTTCGCCGTTGGTCGGGCTGAGACCGATGGCGTCAGCTGCCTCCATCACTTTCACGTTGCTCCTCCATCCGCCGGGAATTTCCTCGGCAAGTAGTTCAACCGGCCTCGTCGCCGAACATTTCATGACATGGGTCACCTCACCGCTCATGACATGGGTCACCTCACCGCGGTGTGCGGCGGTGTGAAGAGGACTAACCAGAACTCGCTCCGGGTAACCCTGCGTGATGGCAGGCTTCGGACGGTGATGGCACGATGAAGTTCGGCGTCGCCGTGGCGGCGAAATGGGTCGGGCTCTATCTCGTCCTCGTCGTGTCGTTGCCGGTGCTTGCCGTCGTCGGTCCCGTGCCGTC
>CAXBAZ010000192.1:0-7000 GCA_963973395.1 uncultured Acidimicrobiaceae bacterium | reverse complement strand
TGACGAGATGACCGTCGACACCGACGCCTCGCACACCACCCCACGGCACTTGACCCGCTTCGAAATGCGCTGGCGCTCATCGATGGCGAACCGTTCGAGGAAGCGGGCTACGAGTGGGCGGACCTCGACGCTCGCCTCTATGAACGGATCGTGGAGGCCGCAGCGCGGCTCTTCGAACTCGCGTGCGAAGCCGGTGACTTTGCGTCGGCGCGGGACGCTCTGGTGCGTGGGCTCCAGGGTGTACCCGGCCACGAAAAGCTCTATCGGCTACGCATGCAACTCGAGCATCGATGTGTCGGACCTACAGCAGTGCATGGCGTCTTCAACGATCTGACTTACCAACTCGATGCGCTCGACTGCGAGCCGTCGGATGAAACGTTGGCCACCTATCACCATCTGACCGGTCGGCGAGCAGCGTCGTGATTGTCCGCTGCTCGATGCGACTGTGACAGCACCGGCCTGTGCCCGATCGAGTGGCGGGACCGTGGTTTCCTCAATCTGACTCGACCAGTAGTACTTCAGGGCGTCGCTGAGCACTGTGTTGCAGGCGTTCCCACCGTCCCCGCCACATCCGGCTCGAGCAACTTGCCGAAGTGGACCGATTGGTCGGTCGCCATTATGGAGCTCGTCGTTGGGGCGTGCTGCGAAGGGTTCGTCAATCACGCTCGTCGCGCTCACCTCTCCGCCACGATCCCCGATCACATCAGGGTTGCGCCGCCGTCGACGAGCAGCATCTGCCCAGTGACATATGACGACAGGTCAGACGCGAGGAACAACGACGCATCGCCCATGTCGGCCGGGTCACCCCATCGACGTAGCGGGATTGACTCCAGCGAGGCTTCATAGACGGCCTCGTCGTAGCGGCTGCGCTCCGTCAGCTTGGTGCTGACCAAGCCGGGCGCCACGCCATTCACTCTGATGGAGTCGCGAGCCCAAGCGTGCGCGAGAGACTTCGTCAGCGTGACCAGTGCCCCCTTGCTTGCGGCGTACGCGGGTTGCCCCGGGGTGGCGATAAAACTCGATGTCGAGCCGATCAATACTACCGACCCGGCGGACTTAGAGAGCAGTGGATGGAACGCCGTACACACACTCATCACGCCGTTGAGATTGACATCGATCACAGAACGAAAGATGTCCATGGTGTACTCGGCGCGGGAGTAGGCGACGGTGCCGACGCTCACGACGAGCACGTCGAGACGATCGAAGGACGCAGCAAGGGCGGTGACCGCAGCGTCGTCGACGATATCGAGTTGGTGGAAGCTCATTCCTCCGAGATCAGTGTCGGCGTACTCATCAGGTGTCGCCCGCGTGCCGGTGACGCTCACCTCGGCGTCTGCGTCGAGGAATCTGCGCGCGATACCCAGGCCGATGCCGCTTGATCCGCCGGCTACGAGCACGCGTCGGCCCATGAGGTCGATTGACACCGTCATTGAAGTCAGTCTTCGGCGGCCACTGGCGGTTTGGTGTCGTCGGTTGGTGCTGAGCTGACCGCATCGGGCACACCGAGCACCATGTTGTAGAGGTCTTCATGCTTTGCACTCGGGCAGGGAAGGCGAATGAAGTAGGTCGAGTGACACATCCCGTGGTCGACCGGTCCGTAGACGTTGTGGCCTCGGTCACGCAATCCCCACCACCTCGCGGGACTCATGCATTGTGTTGCCTCTCGAGAGCGGTTCGTAGTGCAGGACACGACGATTCCGTGGCGGGTGGTCATGACAACAGACGGATGATGTCCGCCGCCAGGTGTTCTGGTACGTGGAGGGGTCCGAAGTGGTGCAGATGGTCGTACTGGATGAGCCGCGCCGATGGCAGTGCCTCAACAAGCGCTGCGGCGTGGTCGGCTGGTCCGGGAGACGTGGTGGCCTTTCCGGCGGCCACCGTGACCTCGGACATCACGTCAGCGAAGCGGTCGAGGGTCATTCTTACTCCGTCCTCGAACGACGCCGCTTCGTGTTCGGCCCGACACGCGAGGCGAACCGTTCCGTCTGCCAGGTCGCGAAAACCGAATTGGACGTATTCGGCGAGCGAGTCGGCGCGCAGCGAATTGAGCGGCGCTCGTCCAGCATAGCGATGGAGTGCCTCCGCCCGAGAGTTGAAGACCTCCCGTCGGTTCCGTGCGGCATCGATCAGGCGCCCCCCGGGGTGGCTGTCGACGGGACCAGCAGGGAATACGATCGGTTCGAAAAGGAAGGCACCTGAGACGGTTCCAGCTCGCATGGCTTCCAGCAGGAGCACCGAACTCCCACCCATCGAATGGCCGAAGGCGCGCACAGGCCCACCGCCGAGTTTGTCCACAACGGCCGACAGATCTTCCGCCATGCGAGACCAGGAGAAGTCACCTGAGTGAGGTGCCTCCGAGTCACCGTGACCCCGGTAGTCGATGGCCCAGACACTGAAGTGTGACGCGAGCGCGGCTCCGAGTGGTCTGTAGCATCGGCCATGGAAGCCGGTGGCATGGCTGATGACGAGTGGTGGTCCATCACCACCAAGGTGATGCATCACGATCGCTGTGCCATCCGCAGATCGGACCATGTGTGCGTTGGGGTCGTCTCGAATTCGCCACTCGGCGGCGTTCAGGTACTCGTTGCCTTCGTGACGAACGACATGAACGATCGAGCTGGGCTCAGATTTTTCGATCGAGACCACCCTGTATAGATCGTCGATGTCAGGTAACCCGATCACCGCGTGGGGATACAGCAGGTCGGCAGTCTGCGACCGGTGGACGATTGTGCCACTTTCGTCATCGAAGAAGATGATCGATTCCACGGCTAGCTCCGTTCTCCTGGGCTGTCCACAGAGTCACAGAATGCGGTGATCATCCCAAGGAGATCCTCCGTGGCCTCTCGATGCGGCCAGTGGTCGACACCGGCGATGCGCTCTAGCTCGACGGCGCCCGAGACTCTGGCAGCAATGCGCTCGAGTTGCTCGTCGGAGCCGAATCTGTCGAGCACACCTTGAACCGCAAGAACAGGGCACGTCACCGCTGCCAGTTCTGCGTCCAGACTCCAGTCCACCGATCCAGCAGCAGTCCACACGGCAGCCCAGTTCTCCAGCAGTGCCTCGGGACGGCGATGCTGTCGGCGGAGACTCTCGAGCAACTTCCCGTGGTTCGCCATCAACCCGGCGATTTCGTCAATTGCCAGCTGTTCTACGAAGACGTGCGCAGCAATCGACACGATGCCGAGCGGTGCCACTGCGTCACCGCGGGCGTATGGGTAGGCCAGGGCGATCGAAGCTCCATCACTGTGCCCGACCAGAATCGGCGCGGCTTCGCCGCGTTCGGTGAGCAGTGACGCGAGCGTTCGAGCTTCGTCGATTAGGAACGTCGTGGGCCAAGGGGCCGGCCGGTCCGGTGACCGTCCATAGCCCAACCTGTCGTACGCGACCACTTTGCGGCAGGTCGCACGGGCGAGAGCAGTAGGGAACTGACCCCACCCGGCCACCGACCCAAGGCCCTCGTGAAGCAGCACGATGGGGGCGCGCCCCAACGTGCCTGCCAACTCGAATTCTTCGATGTGGAGCTGAAACCCCTGTTCAGCGTCCATATCCACCCCCCCCCCGAAAGCTGTTTCGCAAGAGGCCGCATCGGGAATTACTTGACGTCGACCCCACAACCCGATTATTCTACCCGCTAGTCGATAGAAAAATCAATGATCGACATCATCATCTAGTAGCAGGCAATGAGGGGGCACACGTGCGTAAAGATGCTGTGGGGAAGGTCGTCTACGAGGCGACACTGAGAGTCGAACCGGTCAAGCTCGCGGAACTCTCTGCCGCCATCGGGACTGAAACGGCGTCCGAGACCGCTCGGATTGTCCCGTGGTTCGGTGTGACCATAGGTGGAGATCAGCGCTTGGTTGACACCCTGGACATGGATCTCAGTAGAGCACTTCTGGCTGGCCACCGGTACGACTGGCGCCGGCCCGTCGAGCCGGGCGAGGAAATCCAAGCGCGGGTCACCGTCGATCAGGTTTTCAGCAAGGGTGACAATGACTTTGCCGTGTTGACGACCGAGTTCCGCGACGCCGCGAACGAACTTGTGCAGACGCAGACCACAACCTTTATCGAGAGGGGAGTCGCATGATTGACCGCGCTACCACCAACGCGATCACGAGGGTCCAGATTGCTCGGTACGCCGGAGCAGTTGGGGACTTCAACCCGATGCACCTCGACGACGAATTCGCCCAAGCGGCTGGGCTTCCCTCGGTGATCGCTCATGGCCCGCTCACGTTGACACTCGTGATCGATGCCCTCGTGGCGCAACTCGGTGTTGCCCAGCTGAGGAGTTTCGATGCACGACTGCGAGCCCCGGTCTTTCCCGGCGATGCTCTCGAGATCGTCTCGATCGACGACGGTCTGGAAGTCCGTAACTCGAGCGGCGGCGTGGTCGCCCTTGTTCAGCTCGAGACTACGGACGGAGGGTCAGCCCAGTGACCTACGAATTTCTTCTGGAGGAGGTTCGTGAGGATGGGGTTCGTGTGCTCACGCTCAACCGGCCGGACAACTTGAACTCGTGGAACACTCAGATGCGTCGGGAGATGGGCCAGGCGATCGGTGCCGCTGCGGTCGACCCTGAACTGAGATGTCTCGTGATCGCAGGAGCAGGTCGAGCGTTCTCCGCTGGGGAGGATGTGCGGGGCATGGGGGAGTTGGCCGATATCGGCACCCGTGCGTTCAGAGCGACTGCCCGCGGTATTCATGATGTCTTCGACACCGTTGAGGCCATGGAGGTACCGGTGATTGCGGCTATCGATGGTGTTGCTGCTGGCGGAGGATTCGAACTCGCTCTGTCGTGTGACTTCAGGGTGGTTTCGGAAGCCGGGCGGTTCGTTATGCCGGAAGCCAAGGTTGGCCTGATCCCTGGCAGTGGCGGGTGTTCGCGGCTAGTGCGATACATCGGTCTCGGTCGGGCCAAGGAGTTGGTCATGTTGGGTGGCAGGCTCGACGCTCAGCAAGCGCTGCAGCTGGGCCTCGCCACGGAGACATGCCCGCAGGGCGAGGCCGTCGAGACGGCTGTCGCTCTGGCTGGCCGCATCGGTCAACTTGCCCCGCTTGCGGTCGGCATGGCAAAGCTGGTGCTCAACACCTGTACCGACGTCGACTCTGAGACTGGTCGCCGGCTTGAACGGCTCGGGCAGAGTATTCTGAAGACGACCGAAGACCATCGGGAAGGGGCGCAAGCCTTCGTCGAGAAGCGCCCGCCCGAGTGGCGGGCGCGTTGATGGGGCGGAGATGAGGGGAATGGGGACTCAGCAAATGAATGACGATCAATTCTGGAACCGATGCACGCAGACTGCGCCGCGTGAGGTGCTTGATGCGATGCATCTCACAAAGATCAGGCACCTCGTGGGCTGGGCATATGATCACTCGCCGCTCCATCGGCGCATCTACGACGAGGCCGGAATCAAACCTGCCGACATCCAAACCTGGGACGATTACCACCACCGTTTGCCCTTCACTGACAAGCCCGACTACGTTGCCGACCAAGAGGCGAGCGGCACTTACGGTGGCCTGGCGCTAGGCGCCGAGCAATGGCAGCAGTACTTCCACACGACGGGAACTACCGGTCACTTCCTGAACGAGGTCTTCTCGCGCTACGAGCAGAACAAGGCCGGATCACAGTACTGCTACGGCATGTGGGACCACGGCCTGCGCCCGGGCGATTCGGCGTATTTCTGCTTCGACTTCGGCATGTGGATCGGATTGTGGAGCTATTACTGGGGAGTACGTAACTTGGGCATGACTGTTGTTTCGGGCGGAGGTGTCTCCGGCGTGGAGCGGGTCCGTCAGATACTCGATCGTCGGCCCACGATGGTCATCGGAACACCCACCTATCTCCTTCACCTTGCTGAGATAGCAGATCGAGAGGGCCTGGACATCAGGAAAGCTGGCGTCCGGGTGCTGGCCGGAGGTGGTGAGCCCGGGTTGTCGGTGCCCGTTACCCGGGACCGGCTTCAAGAGGCATGGGGCGTCAAGGACCTCTACGACGCATACGGCGTCGGAGAGGCGCTGTTCATCGGCCAGTCCTGTCAGGAGTGGGCTGGCGGAGTCCACGTCATCGAAGATGTCTGCCACTCCTATTCGGTCGACCCGAGCACTGGTGATCCAGTAACGGACGCAGCGCAAGTCGGCGAGCACGTCATCACCAGCTACACACACTTTGCTCAACCCTTCATCAAGTACCGCACTCACGACCTTGTCCGCATCGATGAGGCACCAGATCACGGCTGTGGTTGGAGCTGGAAACACATGCCGGGCGTTGTCCTCGGACGCACCGACTTCATGGTCACTATCCGAGGCGTCAACGTCTATCCGACGGCGGTCGAGAACCTGATCGGTGAGGTGCGCGGCCTGAGCAACATCTATGAGTTGCACATCAGCCGTCGAGACGGCATGGACAGGATGCTGGTAAAGGTCGAAGCCGTAGAAGGTGGTGCCGATCTCGACGTGCTCAGTACCGAGCTCGCAAGTCACCTCCGCAACAATCTCGGTGTGCGTCTCGAGACCGAGGTTCAGCAAACCGGCACGATGCCTCGCTACGAGTTGAAGACTAAGCGCATTTTCGACAGTCGTTCTGAGAAGGACCGTCCGGAGTTCAGTCTGGGAAGGGCATGACCGTGACCAATGATGCAGTTACTAGTTTTGGGGACGACGTCGACGCACAACTGGAGCGCCTAGCGGCCCTGCGCGGCCAGCTCCGCGAGGAACGTGCTGCTGCGGTGTCGCCGGCAGTTGCGAGGGCGTTGGAACTGGCGGAGATTGAGCTCTTTCTCGGCCTGACGTGTCTTGGCTACTCCGACGAACTCTTCCCACATGAGAAATGACTCCACCAAAGTCAGCGCCTGGGCTCGGGATCTACGTGCTGCCAGGTCGGACGACCGATCCGGCAGCAGGACTCGACGAGGCCCGTGAGGCGGAGCGAGCTGGCTTCGGCGCGGTCTATGTCAGCGAACGCCTCGATCTTAAGGAGGCAGCGGTCACCTGCGGTGGCCTCGTCGCG
>CAXBAZ010000191.1:0-7004 GCA_963973395.1 uncultured Acidimicrobiaceae bacterium | reverse complement strand
CGACCGATGGATCGTCGATGTCGACCACCGACAGCGCCAGTTCGACGGTGCCGGCCGGGACGTTCGACCACGTCATCGCCGGCGACACGCCCCCGTCGGCGCACGTGTTCCGGTCGGGGATCGCGGCGCCGTCGACCCAGGGCGTGACCAGCGTGAAGGGGAGCGGCGCCGCGGATGACGGACTGCCCGGCACCGACGGGACCGAGGGTTCTGCTGCCGTCGCGGGCGGCGGGAAGACCGGCTCCTGGAGCACCTTGCCGGATCGCTCGCCACATGCACCGAGCACGAACGTGAGGGCCGCGGCCAACGCTGCGGTACGGGCGAGGCGAGTGGATCGGAACATCCGACCCGAGCGTAGCCACGGGTAGCGTGGGTGACGATGTCCGATCCCCGAACGATCATGCCGCGAACGATCATGCCCCGAACGATCATGACGGTGCACGCGCACCCCGACGACGAAGCGTCCAAGGGCGCCCCCACGTTGGCGAAGTACCACGCCGAGGGTGTCGAGACCATCCTGGTGTGCTGTACCGGCGGGGAGGAGGGCGACCTGCAGAACCCGACGCTGCGCGAACCGGGTCAGCCGTTCCACGACCTCACACCGGAACAGGAGCGCGAGCTCGTCGTGTCGATGCGGCCCGCCGAGCTCGAACGATCGGCCGAGATCATCGGATTCGACGAGGTGGTCATGCTCGGGTACCGCGATTCGGGGATGCCCGATTCCGAGTCGAACCTCCATCCCGACTGCTTCCATCAGGCCGACATCGACGAAGCGACCGAACGGCTCGTCGCCGTGATCCGCCGCACGAAGCCGCAGGTCATCATCACCTACAACGACGACCAGGCCGGCTACCCGCACCCGGACCATCTCCGCGTCCACGACATCTCGGTGCTCGCGTTCGACCGCGCCGGCGACCCGTCGTGGTACCCGGACGCGGGTGAGCCGTTCCAACCACTCAAGCTCTACTACTCGACATGGAGTCGGCGCCGGCTGGTGGCGATGCACGAAGGGCTCCTGAAGCACCGCGGGGAGTCACCCTTCGACGAGACGTGGTTCGAGCGGCCCGACACCGACCACCGGGTGACCACGCGGATCGACGTCGGCGAGTACATGTGGGCGCGGACCCAGTCGCTGCTCGCACACGCCACCCAGGTCGACCCGACGGCACCGTTCTGGTTCGGCCTCTCCGACGCCGAACTGGCGGCGATCTACCCGTGGGAGGACTGGATCCTCGCCCGCTCGCTGGTCGACGACACAGCCCACGACACAGCCCACGACCCGGGCGACGAGCACGTCGAACACGATCTGTTCGAGGGCATCGACGCCGGCGCCGAGGTCGCGTCGTGAGCGTGCAGTACCGCGTCGTGGTCGCGAAGAAGGACGAGCGTGTCGAGGGCCCCGACGACGCCGAGATCGTGGTGTCCGTGCCGATCGCGGTCGCCTCGGAGGCCGATTTCGATGCCACGGTCGAGTTCATGCGCGGCCGCCTGAAAGCGGCGGGCCACAGCGGACGGGTGCTCGATCTGTTGAAGGCCGGCACCGCGACGACGGCGCTCAGTCGTCTCGCATCGAGTCCCTGAGTTCGCGGTAGCCGATCAGCACCGCGCCCGCCCGATCGATCGCCGCGGGCAGGTCGTCGCCGGTCACGAACTCGAGGTCGTCGATCCACCGATCGGCGTGCGGGGTCAACGCGCGCACCTCCGGCGTGTCGATCGCCGGTTGGACGTGCAGCTCGGTCACGCCGGGTTCGAGCGTCGACAGCGCACGCAGCACCCGGTCGCGTGAGCCGGCGCGCCAGTCGTGGTCGAAGTGATCCGGGAACACGACGCCCTCGTCGGCCGCGAGCTTGCGGAACGGGAACCCTGCCTGCTCCGCGGTGACCGTCGACGGCAGCCGGATCGGCAGTCGGAACTCGGTCGCCACGTCGAGGTAGATTCCGAAGAACTCCGGGCGGAGTGTGATCGCCGTCAGGTGCGGTGCGAGGTGGGTGACGTCGATGCCCCACGCGATCGCCCGGCTGACCTGGGCGGTCAGCTCGCGGTAGACCTCGTCGGGGTCGGCGTGCTCCCACAGGTCGTCGATGTCGCGGGGGAACCCGCCCTCGCCGGACAGCAGCGACGGCGCGTGGGTGACGGGACCCCATCGGTACGTCGCGTGTTCGGCGTTGAGCGTGAGGTGCACGCCGATGTCGTCGGTCGGCTCGTAGATGCCGGCTGCATGCTGTGCCCACGGGGCCGGCACCATGATCGACGCGCAGGTGGCGGTGCCGTCGCGGACGGCCCGATAGACGCCGACGTTGGCGGCGTGACACGAGCCGAGGTCGTCACACGACAGGATGACCAGCTTGGCGTCGGCGGCATACCCGAGGCGTTCGGCGAGAGTCCCCACGGCGTCGACGTTATCGCTGGTCAGAGACGGCCCACGGCGTCGATCAACCGATCGACGTCGTCATCGGTCACATACACGGCGATGCCTGCCCGCACGGCACCGTCGATGCCGAGGCGCTCCATCGCTTCGAGCGCGTAGTAGTTGCCGTCCCACACGGCGATCCGTTCGGCGGCGAGTCGACCGGCGACGGCCTCGGCGGTCGTCCCGGCCACGTTGAACGCCAGCGTCGGCGCCCGGTGCTCGAGATCGTGGGGGCCGTACACGGTGACGCGCTCGTCGGCGAGCAGGCCGTCGAGGAGGCGCTCGAACACGGCCCGTTCGTACGCGCGGATCGTGTCGACACCGGTGTCGATCAGGAACCTGGCCGCGGCGTCGATCGCGGCCAGGCTCTCGTAGGCCGGTGTGCCGAGCTGGAACCGTTCCGGTCCGGTGTCGGGAGCGGGTCGCACCTTGTAGGCGGGCAGCTCGTCGAGCAACTCCGGACGGATCCACGTGATGCCCGCGTGCGGGCCGTACCACTTGTACGAACTCGTCGAGTAGATGTCGCACCCGATCGCGGCGATGTCGACCGGCGCGTGCGGGGTGAGGTGGACGCCGTCGATCACGACCATGGCGCCCGCAGCGTGGGCCGCGGCCGTGATCGTGGTCACGTCCGGCATGGTGCCGATCGCGTTGCTGGCTCCGGTCACCGCCACCCACCGCGTCCGCTCGGAGAGCAACGACGTCACCGACTCGGTCGGCAGGCGGCCCGTCGACGGGTCGAACTCGGCGAACCGCACCGTGGCACCGGTGTCGTCGGCGATCAGCAGCCACGGAGACACGTTGGAGTCGTGGTCGAGTTGGGTGCAGATGATCTCGTCGCCGGGGCCGAGACCGCGCGCGATGGCCCTCGTCAGGGAGAACACGTTCGATGTCGTCGACGGCCCGATCATGAAGCCGTACGGGTCGGCGTTCAGGAGCTCGCCCATCGTGCGCTTCACCTGCTCGGTGAGCTCATCGCACGCCTGGGCGGCGGCGAAGGCCCCATGGCTGTTCGCGTTGTTGCCGCTGCGCTGCCACGCCGAGGTGGCGTGGATCGCACTGTCGACCACCTGCGTGCCCGCCGGCCCGTCGAATCGGGACCACGACGAATGATCGCCCTCGGTGACGGCGGGGAATCGGTGACGCAGGTCGAGCATGTCGCCACTCTCGCACAGCACGGTCGGTCAGCGGCATGCCGACCAGAGTCCGGCGTCGGCGGCCTCGGCCTGGCGGGCGGCCTCGACCATGACGTCGGCGAACGTGACGTTGGGCGGGATCGTGAGCGGCTGGGCGTATCCCTGCCGGACGACCTCGTAGTTCACGAAGATGCCGTCGTCGGACCGGTACACGTAGGCGAGGATCCGGCCGTAGTCGTCGCGGCCGACGATGTCGCGTTCGAGCCGGATCGGGGTTCCGGCGGGGATCAGTGACGCCGTGAACGCCGTCGCCTCGTCTCCGAAGCATTCGGCGTCGGTGGCCGGCCGGTCGCCGAACGCATCGTGCGCGATCTCGGGGGTGTCGATGCCGGTCAGGCGCACACGCTCCTCACGTCCGTCGATCAGCACGTCGACGGTGTCGCCGTCGACGATGCGCTCGACGACCGCGTTGCTCTCGCGGCTGTCGGGGGACGTGACGGCGCCACCCGGTTCGTCCGCGCCGGAACCGCCGCAGGCAGCCAGGCCGATCATGAGCGCGACGGAGAGGCGGGCCGGGATCATGCGCTTCGTCGTCCCGATGTCAGCACCCGGTCATCATGCCGCTGCGGTGTGGCAGCGAGGCGCGGTCGCGTCGGATCAGAGCCGTTCGATGAGGGTTCCGGTGCCGAGGCCGCCTCCGCAGCACATCGACACGATGCCCAGGCGGCCCTGTGCGCGTTCGAGTTCGTACAGCGACTTGGTCAGGAGGAACGCGCCGGTGGCGCCCAACGGGTGGCCGAGCGCGATCGCGCCTCCGTTCGGGTTCGTTCTGTCGGGGTCGGCGCCGAGTTGCCGCTGCCAGGCGAGGACGACGGACGCGAACGCCTCGTTGATCTCGAAGTTGTCGATCTCGTCGATCGACAGACCGTTCCGGTCGAGCAGTCGTGCGGTCGCGTCGATCGGCCCGGTCAGCATGAGGACAGGATCGACACCGACCAGGCACGTGTCGACGATGCGGGCCCGTGGAGTCAGGCCGAGCACGGCGGCCTTCTCGGCCGTCATCATCAGCACCGCGGCCGCTCCGTCGGAGATCTGCGACGAGTTGCCTGCGGTGTGCACGCCGTCTTCTCGAGCGACCGGTTTCAGCGCGGCGAGCTTGCCGAGATCGGTCTCGCGCAACCCCTCGTCGCGGGCGACCGTGTGGGTGGTGTCGGTCGGATTCCCGTCGTCGTCCAGATCCGGCGCCTCGAGTTCGAGCACCTGCCCGTCGAATCGGCCCTCGGCCCAGGCTCGGGCGGCCCGTTCCTGGGACGCGAGGCCGAACGCGTCGGTGTCGGCTCGGGTGATGCCCCACTTCTCGGCGATCCGCTCGGCGCCCTCGAACTGCGACGTCATCTCGTAGTGCTCGTGGTAGCTCGCCGGAATCGGGCTGCCGAGCCCGAGCTTCCTCGACGAGTTCGAGCCGATCGGGATGCGGCTCATCAGCTCGACGCCGCACGCCATCGCGACGTCGACGACACCTGACGCGACGAGCGAGGTCGCGAGGTTGGTCGCCTGCTGACTCGAACCGCATTGGGTGTCGACCGTCGTCGCCGCCGTCTCGAGCGGGAGACCGGCCGACAGCCATGCCGTGCGGGTGATGTTGAAGCTCTGCTCGCCGACCTGGCTCACACAGCCGCCGACGACCTGGCCGACCTCGGACGGATCGATGCCCGATCGGGCGATCACCGTCTTCTGGTCCTCGGCGAGCGCAGCGGCAGGATGCAGCGACGAGAGGCCACCGCCCCGCCGGCCGATCGGTGTGCGGACGGCATCGACGATCACGACATCACGGGGGTCGACTGTCATGGGTGCCAGCCTAGGAGTCGGCCCGGCCGGCCCCGCAGTCGGCGCGGCTCGGTCGGGGTCAGTCGGTCTCGCGGCGGAGGGTCGCCGCCAGGTGGTGCTGCAACGGTTCGCCGACCGCCGCCATCGACACGCGGTACCGCATGGTGTCGCCGAGCACGGTGATCGTCCGTTCGATCGCCGTGACCGACTTCGCGGTGGCGGTGAGTCCGATGTCGGTCGCCGCCAGCCGTACCGTGAGCGAGTCGTCGAGCGTCTCGATGCTGCCCTGCTGGATCTCGGTGATGCCCGTCGGATGGCTGAGGACGACCTCGACGGAACCGGTCGTCGGGAACCGCCAGAAGCCGGACTCGGCATGGAGCGGTGGACCGAGCGAGCCGTCGGGGAGACGTGCCCGGGTGCGCTGGGCGTAGACGAGGAACGGCTTGCCCACATGCGTGAACGTCACCGTCTCGACGTAGTCGAACGGATCGATCGTGGGGTACTCGCCGTGCCCGGACCCCGACCAGGTGCCCAGGAGCTGCGCACCGTCCTGGATGCCGGGATGCAGGTCGATGCCGCCCACCGACGTCACACGACCAGCATGTGGGGTCGCAGCTCGTTGCGCTGACCGGCGGTCCAGTCGGCGACCAGCGTGAACCGGTCACCGCGGATCGTCGTGACCCGCCATTCGAGCGCATCGCCGTTGTAGGTGCCGAGGCGTTCGATCGAGAACACCGCTTCGCCGGCGTCCAACCGGAGCGATCGGCGCTCGTCGTCGGTGGGGATGCCGGGGTGGATCCGCTCCCACCCGGCATTGGGGCGCATGCCTGCCGCCCGATCGAGTTCTGAGTACAGCGAGGTCCGGGCGAAGTCGACCGCGAGCAGCGGCTCGGCGATGTCGGCCGGCAGCCAGGTCCGGTCGATCGCGAGCGGCTCGTCGCCGGCCCACCGGAGACGGTCGATCAGGACGAGGGGGGCCGCCGCATCGAGTCCGAGCTGTTCGGCTGCTTCCGGGTCGGTGACGAGGCCGAGCTCGCGCACCTCGCTGCGCTGCGCGACGCCGCTCTCCTCGACCACTTGGAACAGGCTGTAGAGCGAGCCGAGCGACCGTTCGAAGGTCCGTCGGTCGACCGACGTGCCGATACCACGTGATCGACGCAGGATGCCGTCGGCGCCGAGTTGGCTCACCGCATGGCGCGCGGTGTGACGACTCACGTCGTACACCTCCATGAGTTCGCGGTCGGTCGGGAACCGGTCGGCGAACTGCCCGAGTTCCATCCGTCGGCGCAGCTCGGCATCGAGCTGCGCCCACAGCGGCGTGGTGGACGTGCGGTCGAGCGCGTGCGCTCCCTCGGCGAACTCTGAAGCGGCGAATTCTGACACGGTCATCCCTGGTCAGACACGATAGGCGCGGGGCTCGGGCTTGAGCGGCCTCGCGTACCACATCGGCCGGCGGAGACCGCCCGGGCCGGGAGCGGGACGCGTCTTCGCGAGCCAGTCGAGATATGCCGCTCGCGACTCGGCGGTGTCGACCACCACGTCGCCGTACCGGTCGTCAGGCTCGGCCGGGGTCACACGCACCCGCTGGTGCCAGCACTGCATGCCCGAGATCGGGTCGGGTTGGACGGAGA
>CAXBAZ010000190.1:0-7014 GCA_963973395.1 uncultured Acidimicrobiaceae bacterium | reverse complement strand
CTGCTGTGTCTCGGGTCGAACAACTCCGAAGGTGAGATCGCCGCCGTTGTCGACGCGCTCCGAGCGGCCGTCGACACTGCGGCACTCCCGCACGGCCGTCTCGCTGACGCCGGTCGCCGATGCAGCGAGTTGGCCGGATGGATCGCCGACCAGCGTCACCTCGCCGACGCACCCGACACCGCCTCGGCGGAGCCGGTGGTCGACCGTCGGACGTTGGCAGCATCGTTCACGTTGTCGGATCACGCCGAGGCCGTGTTCGGCTCGGGCGCACGGCCGGTGCGTTGGGTGAGGATCGACCACGAGCCCAACGTCGCCATCGGTGAGACGCCGTTCGGCCCGTTCTTCGACGGCGGTGCCGAGCCGTCGCTGGTCGTGCCGGTCGACGACCGCGGGCTGGCCGACGCGTACGTGGCCGAGTCCGACGTGGTGACCATGGTGGTCGGGCGAGAGTTCCATCGCGATGCCGGCGCCCGGGCCGCAGCGACCAGCATCGCAGCCCGGTCCACGACCGTGGTCGTCGACATGGGGTTCGCCGAGAGTGAACGTGTCGACATCGCCACGTTCGGAGCGTCGCGCCTGGTGGGCGAGGCACTGCTCGAACTGGTCGAGGCACGCATGAGGACGCAGAGATGAGGATCGGCATCGACATCGGCGGTACGAAGATCGAGGCCGTCGCGATCGACGACTCACTCGGCGTCCTCGCCGCGTTCCGTGGGCCGGTGCGGCGCGGCCCCCAGGGCGTGACCGACGGGGCGCTCGAGGCCGTGCGCGAGGTCTGCGACCGCGCCGGTGGTCAGGTCGCGTCGATCGGGATCGGCGTGCCCGGAGCGATCCGGCGTGGCGTCGTCCACCATGCGCGCAACCTGGGCATCGGTTCGTTCGATCTCGAGTCGGCCGTCGCCGCGGCATCCGACGCGCCCGTCCGTGTGTGCAACGACGTGAACGCGGCGGCGCTCGGCGCGTGGGCGCTGCGTGGCGGTACGTCGGCGTCGTTCGCCTACCTCAACCTCGGCACCGGCATCGCCGCCGGGCTCGTGATCGACGGTCGCATGTGGGAAGGCGCAGGCGGTGTGGCCGGCGAGATCGGCTACATCTCGGTCGACCCGCACGGCCCGGCCCACGTGGAGGGCCTGGCCGGGGCGTTGGAGGCGTACGCATCGGGTTCGGGCGTGGTCGCCCAATGGGACGTCGAGGGAGCAACCGCACTCGACGTGTTCGACGCCGCCGCAAACGGAAACCCTCGGGCCGTCGCCATTCGCGACGGCGTGTACTTCGGGGCGGCGAGCGCCGTCCGAGTGCTCGCGCTCGCGTTCGGCGCTGACACGATCGTGCTCGGTGGCGGCCTCACCGGTCTCGGGCGCTCGTTGCGCGACGGCATGGCGAAGCACTTCGGGGAGTGGGCCGCGACGTCGCCGCTGATCGCCTCGCTCGAACTCGATCTGATCACGCACATCCTGGTCGACGAGCGACCGACGCATGCGATCGGTGCGGCGATCGTGGGAGGACAGCATGGCTGAAGTCGTCATCGTCGACAGCCCGGAGACAGCCGGCACGCTCGTGGCCCGCAGCATCGCGGCGCGAGTTCGGGCCGAGCCCGAGTTCACGCTGGGCGTGGCGACCGGCTCGACGCCGTTGCCGGTGTATGCCGCACTCGAGCGCGAACGGGCCGGGGGCCTCGACCTGTCGCGTGTCAACGCGTTCGCGCTCGACGAATACGTCGGGCTCCCCGAGCAGCATCCCGAGAGCTACCACAGCGTGATCCGCCGTGAGGTGACCGAGCCGCTGGGGTTGGATCCGGTGCGCGTGCACGTGCCGGACGGCGACGAGTCGACGATCGCCACGGCGGGTGAGCGGTACGAGGCGGCGCTCATCGAGAACGGTGGGGTCGACCTGCAGCTGCTGGGTATCGGCACCGACGGCCACGTGGGGTTCAACGAGCCGGGATCGTCGTTGGCGTCGCTGACGCGCATCAAGACGCTCACCGCACGCACCCGCGCCGACAACGCACGGTTCTTCGACTCCCCGGCGCAGGTGCCCACACACTGCATCACGCAGGGCATCGGAACGATCTTGCGCGCCGACCACCTCGTCCTCATGGCGTTCGGCGCGGGCAAGGCGGCAGCGATCGCCGCCGCGGTGGAGGGGCCGGTGAGCGCCTCGTGGCCCGGCTCGTGCATCCAACTCCACCGCCACGTCACCGTCGTGGTCGACGAACCTGCCGCCGCCCGCCTCGAGCGCGCCGACTACTACCGATGGGTGTACGAGCACAAGCCGGCATGGCAAGGTCTGTAGCGATGACATCGGTACTCGTCCACTCGGGCACGTTGGTCGATGCGAACGGCGAACGCCCTGGCTGGGTGTTCGTCGACGGCGCTCGCATCGTGTCGATCGGCTCACCCGACCAGACGTTCCCCGAAGCCGACCGGTCGATCGACGCCTCGGGCGGGTACGTCACGCCGGGCTTCGTCGACATCCACGGCCACGGCGCGGGCGGCGCCCACTACCAAGACGGCGTCGACCAGGCACTCGACGCGCTGGCGGCGATGCGGGCACACGGCGCGACCCGCGCGGTCGCGTCGTTCGTCACGAGTTCGATCGACGACATCGTGGCGTCGATCGTCACTGCTCGTGTCGCGATGGATCGCGACTCGGGCCTGGTCGGTGTGCACATCGAAGGCCCGTTCCTGGCGCCCGGACGCAAAGGGGCTCACGCGGGCGAACTGCTCCGGCATCCCGACCGCATGTCGATCGATCGACTGCTGGACGCCGCGTCAGGTGTGGTTCGCCAGATCACCATCGCCCCAGAGCTGCCGGGCGCGCTCGATGCGATCTCGAGGTTCGTCGACGCCGGAGTGCCGGTAGCGGTGGGCCACACCGAATGCGACTACGACACGGCCCGTGAGGCGTTCGATCGTGGAGCGTCGCTGGTGACACATGCGTTCAACGCAATGGCGCCGATCCACGGACGCATGCCCGGCGTGCTGGGTGCGGCGATCGCCGCCGGCCACGTCACCATCGAGGTGATCGCCGACGGCATCCACGTCCATCCGGGTTCGATCGCCCTGCTGTTCGCCGCTGCGCCCGGCCGAATCGCCCTGGTCACCGATGCCATGGCGGCAGCTGCCGCCCCACCGGGCCGGTACATGCTCGGCAGCCTCGAGGTCGACGTCGCAGACGGCCGCGCCGTGGTCGCCGGTACCGACACGCTCGCCGGTTCGACCCTCACGCCGGACCGTGCCCTCCGCACGGTGGTGAACGACTGCGGAATCGCGTTGTCCGACGCCGTCGCCGCGCTCACCACCACGCCGGCGCGGGCGATCGGGGAACGCGACCTCGCGGTGCTCACCTCTGGGGCGCTCGGAGATCTCGCCGTGCTCGACGCCCGTCTGTCCGCGACAGACGTGCTGTCCGGCTGAACACAGCCCGCGCGCTCGGGACCACCCGTGCAGCCGGGCCCGTTCGGTCAGCTTTCGGTGAAGTGGGTGAGGAGTGGGTCAATCGGCTCAAGTCGGGTCGACCGGGTCACGATGAACAGATGAATCGCTCAGGCGGCTCATCTCACCGGTCTCCTACGAAGCGTCCTCGGTCCGCCACCGACGGCGCTTCGTTCGCGTCCGACCCCAGATCGGCAACGCAGCAGCTTCATCTCGCACGGCGACGACGCGTTCGCTCACCCTGCGACGGGGCACATCACGCCGCCGGTCGGTCGGACGACATCACGGCCGACGATCGCAGTGCGCTGCGCCCCTCCGCCCATGCAGTCACGGCGTGCGCTCCGAGTACCCCGTCGATCAGCGATTGGGTCCGGATGCCCAGCAGCAGGTTGTCGACCTGGTCGGGCTCGTCGACGGGATACTCGTCGAGAAATGCTCGAGCGGCGATGACCTCGTGCTCGGCATCGGCGAGCACGTGCACCTGGAAGAAGGCGGTCACCTCGTCGGCGAGACCCAGCCGCTCGCACGCGTGCACCATCTTCTGGTTCGGATCGACCGAGTCCATCTCGAACAGCGCGAGCTGACCGATCGCGGCGCCGCGCAGCGATCGGCTCAGGCCGGCAGCGGTCAGGAAGTTGAACGTCGCGAAGGCAGCACCGGGCAGGAGCGGATAGACCTCCGACGTCACCGGTCCTCCGGCAGCCTCGAGCGACGCCAGGAACAGTTCGGCGTGGGTCTTCGCGTGCCCGACGCCGTATTCGCCGGCCTGGATGTCGCACAGCGCACGCTTCACCCCACCACGCAGACGGGGCACCAGCCACGTGTGCGGGTCGGCTTCCTGATGCTGGTACGGCAGGCGGAGCAGCAACGCCTCACGTACCTGATCGGCGGTGCCGTCGTGCTCGAGGTACCCGGCCGTGCCCGGCGTGGCGCCGGGTGCGAGCGCATGGTCGACCGCACCCCGGGGTTCGGTCGGGCCCTCGACGCAGCGGCGGCGCATCTCGTCGACGAACCACCGTTCGAACCGACGCCGGAGCGCGATCACGTTCGGGTCCCACTCCGCGTCGTCGTCGACACCCTCCCAACCCTGGTAGCTCGTGCAGTTGAGGAGGAACCAGGCGTACTGGGCATCGTCGTCGAACCGGTCGAACGGGAGGGACTGCGGTCGGACCGACGGCCGACGCTGCAACAAGTCACAGACGTGGTGTGACCACGGCCCGGTCGGGCGGGGAAGCGTGCGCAGACTCATGGTGGCGGCAGTATCCCGCGCACGCGCGCCCGAAACCTCCGGTGACACATCTCACCCGAACGGGTCAGCACCGTCAGCACCCCCCGGGTCGGAGGTGGACCCACCGGAGCCATGCGCCTCCTCGGACGCACGACCCCCGGCGGGTGGTCGGTGGGGCGGTCGGTGGAGCGGTGGCCCGTCGGGTCCTACTCGACGACGAGTTCCGCGACCATGCCGGCGGTGAAGTGAGGCGGCCCTCCGGCGACACCTTCGGGCTTGCCGCCCCCGGCCGCGGCGACGGCGGCCATGTACTCGTCGGGGTCGGCCCCGACCGGTATGAAGCACATGAGGACGTACCGGCCGGGTTCGCCGAGCGTGCCGTCGCCGACGGCCACCACGGCCTCGGGTGCTCCCGGCGGCTGCAGCATCACGGTGATCGGTGCACCGAGCGTCGCTTCCAGTTCGGCCGGCGGCTGCCCGAGAAGCTCCGCGAGCGGAGTGTCCGTGTCGAGTCGGAACGCGACGAGTTCGTGCAATTCGTTCTCGGACGTGTTGCGGAACCCGAGCCGGGTTCCGGCCGGCACGGAAGACGGCACGTTCGCGAAGCCGTAGTCGACGCCGTCGATCGTGACGGACACGTCGTCGTGGTCGCCCGCGTGATCGTCCGAAGGATCGGCTGTCTCCTCCGTCGTGACGTCGGCTTCGGCGTGGGCCGTCGTCGACGGGTCGTCGGCGACGGCGTCGTCCGCGCAGGCGGCGCCGAGTGTTGCGAGCACGCCGAGACCGGCAGTGGTGATCAGTGTGCGAGTGATGCGGTTCATGATGATGTTGCTCCTGATGACGGGTGTTCGAGATCGATGGATGGTTCGAGATGGATGGATGGTTCGAGGCGGTGCGCGGATGGGGTCACGGCTGCAGGTCCGCCGTCATCGAGGTGATCCCGGCGACGATCTGATCGAGCACCACCTGATTCGGTTGCGGCGCCGCCACTGCGCTCGGCACCTCGCGCAAGAGCTCGCAGGCACGTTCGATCTGGCTCGGGCCGATCGTCGGCCCGTGGCACGTGGCGATCGTGGTCGGTGCCATCTGTTCGATCGCGGCGCACGCGTCGGCGAAGCGACGTTCGTCGACCATCGACACCCAGGGGCTGTTCCAGATCTGGAACGTGTGGAAACCGTCGCGCCAGAGGTCCGGATCGAGCTCGTCGACGAAGGCCGTCGGCGTCGGCACCGGGGTGGCGTAGCAGTCCGACGCCCAGTACACCCCGGTCGTCGGATCGAACAGGCCGCGCGTGGTGGGGGAGTCGAACAGCGGCGGTCTGACGGCCGCCACGGTGCGATCGCCGATGTCGAGCGTCTCGCCGTCGTTGAGCCAACGCCACCGGGTCGGCGGGACGTCCAGACGGTCGACGCCGACACGCTCGCAGAAGAACCAACTGGCGACCAGCGTCGCGTTCGGACACGCGTCCATCACCTCGTGGACGTTGCCGTAGTGGTCGATGTCGTCGTGGCTGACGAACACCCATCGGACGTCCTCGGGCTCGACCAGCGAGAAGAGGTCGGCGAGGTAGCCCGCACGGTTGAGCGGGGTGCCGGTGTCGACGACGATCGGTTCGGCGCCTCTGATCAGCATCGAGTTCATGTGGACGGCGACCGGTGCGCCCGGAGGAGCGAACGTGTCGTGGATCACGAACGTGTCGGCCGCGATCTCGATCGGTTCCAGTCGTGCCGGCATGGCGGGTGGGGACGTGACGGTCGGGGAAGTGGTGAGTGTCATGCGCCCATCGTCCCGACCCCACCCACCCGCCACCATCCCGTACCGTCGTGGACTTCTCGACCGACGCCGCTGGGCCGGACACCCCCCAGCGAACTGGGATGGCGCCGTCGCCGAGCAGCGATGAGAATGAGGCGATGAACAGTGCTCTGACGGCGGAACGCGTCCGTCGCGACGTCGAGGTCGTGGCGACCGCCGGTCTCGATCTGCCGACCTTCCTCGCCGAGATCGACCTGTCGGTACGACGCGTCCTGCGTCCCGTCGCGACGTGCGTCGCCACGGTCGATCCGACCACGTCGCTGCTGACGAGCACGTACAAGTTCGGTGACCTCTACCGCAAGGACGACCACGACCTCGAGTGGGGCCTGATCGAGTACAGCGGCGAGGAGGAGACATCGTTCCTCGATGTCGCTGCGACCCCAGGGCACGCGGTCGGCATGCACCTCGTCACCGGTGGTGACCTCGACCGGTCGGTACGACTCAGGGACTGCATCAAGCCGCACTACGGGTACGGCGACGAGTTGCGCCTGATGGCCTGCGTCGAGGGACGCATGTGGGGCGCCCTCGCGTTCTTCCGAG
>CAXBAZ010000189.1:0-7017 GCA_963973395.1 uncultured Acidimicrobiaceae bacterium | reverse complement strand
GACCGGCGCCGTCGAGCGGACCCTCGGCAACGACGTGTTGCGGGGCGTCGGCAGCTTCGGTGGGGTGATGTCGGCCCGGCGGATCCTGGAGATGAACGACCCGGTGCTCGTCGCGTCTGCCGACGGGGTCGGCACCAAGGTCGAGCTGGCCGCACGATTGGGCAAGGTGCGCGGAGTCGGCACCGACATCGTGAACCACTGCATCGACGACGTGCTGGTGCAGTCGGCCAAGCCGCTGTTCTTCCTCGACTACATCGCGGCGAGCAAGCTCGATGCGGATCTGGTCGCCGACGTGGTCACGGGCATGGCCGAGGCCTGCGAGGCGGCCGGCTGCGTGCTGCTCGGCGGCGAGACCGCCGAGATGCCCGGCGTGTACACCGAGGGCTCGTTCGACGTGGCCGGCACGCTGGTGGGCATCGCCGAGCGGGGCGAGCTGCTCCCCCGCGACGACGTGGCTCCCGGGGACGTGCTGATCGGCGTCGCGTCGAGCGGTCCACACACGAACGGGTTCTCGTTCCTGCGGCGGCTGTTCGACTGGGTGCCGATGGACGCGACGCCGCCGGGGTTCGACCGGACGTTGGGAGACGCGCTGCTCGAACCGCATCGTTCGTACCTGCCGGTGCTGGAGCAGGCGCTCGCGAGCGGCCGCGTCAAGGCGCTCGCACACATCACCGGCGGCGGGTTGCCCGAGAACCTGCCGCGCGTCCTGCCCGACGGCGTCGATGCCGAGATCGCGCTCGGTTCCTGGCCGCGCGGGCCGCTGTTCGACCTGATCGCCGAGCTGGCGGTCGGCGTCGACGCGCACGAACTGCACCGCATGCTCAACATGGGCATCGGCATGGTCGTGGTGTGCTCACCCGACGACGCCGACGACGTGCAGGCCACGATCGCCGAGGAGACCTGGGTGATCGGTGCGCTGGTCGGCAGCGAGGCCGGCAGCCGCCGGGTCCACCTCGTCTGACGTCCTGGCCCGCCTGTCAGACTGCCGCCATGTGAACGGAGCGAACCGGGTTCGCTCCGTTCACGGTGGGCCGACCGATCAGCGGTGCGGCGTGATCAGCGCCTTGTCACCGGTGGCCATGCGGCCGTAGCGCTCGACGGCGTCGGGGTCGACGGCTTCGGGAAGTGTCAGCTTGAGGCCGTAGTTGCTGGCGAAGGTGGTCGTGATCTCGTCGGCGACGCGGCGCCGGAGTCGTTCGGTGCCATCGGCGCCGAGCTGCATCAGGAACGGCGTGAGCAACCAACCACCGATGCTCCACGCCATACCGAAGTTCCTGTGCAGGGTCGTCGGTCCGCGGTCGAGCCCGCCGTAGATGTAGACCTGCTTGTGCACGCTCGATCCGTACCGGCTGAACTCGTCGCCCTCGCCGGCGACCTGTTCCATGCACGCCAGCAGGGTGCTCGCGAGGTCGCCCCCGCCGATCGCATCGAACGCGATCGTGGCGCCGGTGGCGCGGAGTGCGTCGACGAGGTCGGAGCGGAACGTGGCGGCGCCCGTGTCGACGACGTGTTCGGCGCCGGCGTCGCGCAGGAGATCGGCGTGGTCGGGTGTGCGCACGAGGTTGACCAGCCCCACACCGTCGTCGAGGCAGATGCGATTCAGCATCTGACCGAGGTTGGAGGCGCCGACGGTGTGCACGAGCGCGGTGTGGCCTTCGGCGCGCATGGTCTCGACCATGCCGAGGGCCGTCAGCGGGTTGACGAAGCAGGCGGCAGCCTGCTCACCCGTGGTGCCGTCGTGCATGGCGAGGCAGCTGGAGACGTTGACGACGCGGTGGGTGGCGTAGGCGTTGCCGGAGAGGAACCCGACCACCTTGCCGAGCAGTGCCTGCGCGGCGTCGGAGGAGCCGGCTGCGATGACCGTACCGCCACCTTCGTTGCCGACCGGCATCGGCTTCCCGACGCGGGCCCGCTGGCTGTCGACTGCCGCCTGCGAGAGCGGCGCCGACACGGCGGGGAGCTCGTCGGTGCCGGTCGACTCGGCTGCGCTCAGGTCGGCCCCGCCGAAGAGCATGCCGAGGTCGGACGGATTGATCGGTGAGGCCTCGATCCGTACCACCACCTCGTCGGGGCCAGGTTCGGCGATCTCGAACTCGCGCATCGCCAGGGTGACGCGTCCGTCGTCGGAGACGGTCGATCGGAGTTCGTGGCCGGTCGTGGGGACAGGGGTGTCGCTCATGGATCCATCCTTCCGGATCGTGATCGTGTGCGGAGAACCGGTCGGACCACGGGTGCTTGACAAGCGCTCGGTATCGGAGCAACATCGCGAATGCGAATCTGGATTCGCATTCCCCCCGAGTGCACAGCATGGCCCGTCGACCGGCAGGCCACAGACCCGGCCCTGTACGGGCCGTCTCCATCGGGAGGCACATCCATGACCGAACGCTCGCTCCGCACGACGCGGCGGCTCCGTCCCGCCGTCGCGATCGCGACCGCACTGGCGACCGCCGGAACGCTGGCCGTCGTCACCGCCTCGGCGCCGGTGGCGGCCGACATGCCGACCGCCGCGGTGGCGCTGGGCGACAGCTTCATCAGCGGCGAGGGCGCCGGGAGCTACCAGAACGTGATCAGCCACCAGGGTGTGTCGCAGGGCTTCAATGGTTGGAACGGCGACAACCGCAGCGGGTTCTACTGTCATCGCTCGGCGAATGCGTCGATCCACGTCGCGTCGCTGCCGGGCATCGACGCGAGGTTCAACCTGGCGTGTTCGGGCGGGCAGCCGCACGACATCGCGCAAGCGTCACGCGCCCGGCCGAACGGCAGGTACGTCGCATCGCAGATCGATCAGCTCACAGTGGTCGCCCAGACGCACGACATCGACGTGGTGCTGATCGGGCTCGGGTCGAACAACGCCACGTTCACGTTCGGGCAGCTGGCGTCCAAGTGTGTCGAGACGTTCCTGCAGGACGCGTGGATCGGCTGGTGGGAGTTCTGGGCCGGGCCGTGGAACAAGGACCAGGACCCGTGCTCGAACTCCGACTTCCCGTCGGCGAGCGCCCGGGCGGCCGCCACGGCCGAGACCGTTGCGGCCGTGCGCCAAGTGCTCCAGGTGCTCGACCAGATCGACGCCGACGGTGAACATCGAGTCGTGATCCAGGACTACACCAATCCCCTGCCGCCCGACTTCGACTCGAAGTTCCACACCGAGGATCGGCGCAGCGACACACGCGACAAGTTCCGTGCCCTGGGACGCGAGCGGTACGCGGGTGGCTGCCCGACGCACCGGGCCAGCCTCGGCCCGGCGGCGACGTTCACCGCCCATCTGGGCAGCATGGTGGCCAGCGTGCGCAGCACGTTGGCGACCGAGTTCCCGGGTGACGAGCTGGTGTACCTGAGCGTACAGCGGGCGTTCGACGGTGCCCGGCTGTGCGAGCGGTCGAACAGTCCGTCGGGTGCGTTGGCGACGCCGGTCAGGTTCCAGAAGCACCCGAACGGTTCGTTCGAACAGACGATGAACGGGTGGGACAAGCTCGACCTGCAGCAGGCGGCCTCCACCTGCACCGGCTACTACCAGACCTGCCAGGAGTCACTGCACCCGAACGCAGCGGGTCACGCCGTGCTCGGCCAGTGCCTGACCGCTGCCACCACGGCGACGATGTCGACGGTGACCTGCTCTCGCAACGCCTCGTCGGGTGCGATCTCGACGGCCCAGAGCGGGACCGCGCTGCCCTAGCGGGGGTTCGATGGGCGATCACGTGGGCGATGACACCATGAGGACCGAACCGACGCAGCAACGGTCTCGTGAGACCGTGTCGGACGTGCTGGCGTCGGCGAACGCCGAGTTCGCCGAGCACGGGTTCCACGGCGCCCAGATGACCCGGATCGCGCGTCGAGCGGAAGTGTCGGTCGGCGCGCTCTACCGCTTCTTCCCCGACAAGCAGTCGCTCGCCACGGCGCTGGCCGACGAGTACCGAGAGCAGGTCGAGCAGCGCTACGGCGAGGTGTTGGCCGACGTCGCCAGCCCCGAGCAGCTCGTGCCGGCGGTGCGGACGATCATCCGTGTCGCCGGCGAACTGCAGCGGGAACATCCCGGCTACTACCGCCTCACGAGCGACGTCAATCCGAGCCAGGACGCGTCATGGGGCCATGGGGTCCGGGCCGGCCTGATCGAACAGTTCACGAGCGGCCTGCGGGCGCTGGGCGTAAAACGGTCGGACGGCGTGCGGGTGATCGAGTTCACGATCGAAGTCACCAGAGCGACGTTGGCCACCCTGCCCGTCGACGGACCGCGGCGCGACGAGGTGCTCGCGGAGCTGGAGGAGATGATCGCCGTCTACCTCGCCGCACGCCTCGACCTCCCGAGCCCCGACACTCCAGGAGGAGCATGGTGGAGTCGTCGCGCATTCCGTCGTCGTTGAAGTCGATCACGCTGCCCGACAGTTGGCGGACCGTCTCGCGCACGGGCTGGTCTGTCAGCGCGGCACGAGCCAGGAAGTCGGCGAGGCGACCGTCGCCGAAGAACGATCCGTCGGACGATCTCGACTCGGTGATGCCGTCGGTGTAGAAGAGGACCCGATCTCCCCGTTGGAGCGCCACCTCGGCCACCTCCATGACGGTTCCGCCGAGGCCGAGCGGGCGTGACGGCCGGCACGCGAGGGTGCCGGCATACACCCCGTTCCGTACGAGCATCGGCAGCACGTGGCCGGCGTTCACCCAACTCAGGGTTCCCGACTGCAGATCCAAGCTGCCGATGATGGCCGTCACGAAGTTCGCCGGACCGAACTGGGAGGCGACCGTGCGATCGGCGATCTCGTACGCCGCCGCGACGCCGATCTCCGCCCGCCGCGAGTTCCGCAGGCTGTTGATCGCGGCGCCTGACATCAGCACCGCCGCGAGCCCCCGGCCGATGGCGTCGACGATCGCGAAGTCGAGTCGCGAAGCATCCACTGCATAGTCGAACGAGTCCCCACCGATGTCGTATGCAGGCTCGAGGCTGCCGCTCACAGCGAACCGATCGGTGGAGCACGACAGCGGGGGCAGGAGGTCCCACTGCACTTCTGCGGCGACCGTCAACGGTTGCGCCCGGCGGGCGCGCTCGGCCATGTCGCTGTAGCGGCTCTTGAGCACCCACGTCATCACGAACGTCGAGACGATCGGATCGAACAGCGTCGACGGTTGGCCGGCCCAGTCGTCGTAGTCCAACTCCAGCACACCGATCGGGTTCGTGCCTTCCACCAACGGAACGAAGACCTTGGTCGGATTCGTGCCCGTGGTCAGGATCTCGCTGCCGACGAACGCCCGACCGATGAGCGTGCCCTCCACGGGGACGGGGTCGCCGACATGACCGCTGCGGTCGATCTGCTGAAGCGCCCGGAGGGAATAGTCGGCCACGAAGAACCTGGCTGCTCGCGCACCGACCAGATCACACAGCAACGTCAGGAGATCGAGCACGTCGCCAGGAGGAATCTGCCGAGCGGCATCCACCATCCTGGTCAGGTCGTGTTCGGTGTGGTCCGAGTTCACGAAGTCAAACATCCTCTGGCCGGCCGCCGGTGCGCTGGTCGCCACGGACACCGCAGAGTACCGGACAACGACGTCAGCGACGACGCCGTGACCTGACGCGGGTGGGACTTCAGGCACGTGGGGGTTCACGTCGCAGGACCGAACCGCGCGATCCCGTACCGGCCACTGGCGGCTGGCGTCATGAGCTGATCCTGCGAGCGATTTGCGCGATCTGAAGCCGACGATTTGGGATAGTGGGCAATGATCTATCTCATCTCGGCTGGACTGGTCGCACTCCTCGGGTTGTTGCTGCTTGTCCGAAGCGCGCAGCAAGTTGGTCCGTCCTCAAGCGATCGACCACGCGACGAGATGGATGCGGAGGCGGAGGCGGAGGCATCTCCCCCACTTGGGTCGAAGTATCAACGCACCCTGCCGCCACCCCAAGAATTCGGGATCGCCGCCATCGAGGACTCAATCGCTCGCGACGAGTACTTATGGGAGTCGCGTCGCGTCGCACGTCGAGGCGAGTCCAGAGCCGGGAACCTCGACTTCTTCGGATACCTCGTCAGCGGGCTCGCGGGCTTGATCGTCCTCACCACGCTCCTCGCCGTCGTGAACACCGAGGACACGCTGACTGCAGACGAACGAGTCGTCATCGTGCTTGGCGCGTGCGGATCGGTGCTTGCCCTCGTAGCGATCGCTGCGATGTTCTTCGGCTTCGGAGCGCTCGTCCGGAACACTTCACGGAGTCTGGCCATTGCAGCTGGCACCGCAATCGACAGGCTTGACGCTGCCGACCAGCGCGCCGATTGAGATATCGAGTGCGTCTGCGGCGAGAGCGGCACCCGCTCCCGTCGGCGGATCGAGCCGGACCGCCACGGTCGGTGATGTCGTCGGCCTCCGATCGGTGGCGGAGATGGAAGTACTCGTGTGATCTGCATTGTTCATACGCTGGGGTGTTGTGCCACCGATCGAACGTATGTACGATAGTTTCATGTCCGTTGTGCCCACTCCGGAGACCGGGGAACGTGATCTGGATGCCGAGTTGGGTGAGATCGCCGGGCAGATGAATCTGCTCAACGCACGGCTGGTCGAAGTCACCGAACGGCTCCTGGCGACCGGCGAGTGGATGCAGCCGGACATGCGCACACCGGCGCATTTCATTGGTTGGCGGCTCGGGCTGTCACCGGAACACGCCAAACAGATCGTGACCGTCGCCGAACGTCGCAGCTCGTTCCCGCAGGTGATCGGAGCGTTCGACCGCGGCGAACTGTCGCTCGATCAGGTCACCGAGACCGTCAAGGCACCGGCGTGGGCTGATTCGATCGTGTTGTACATGGCCACGATCTCCACGGTCAGCAAACTCCGACGGGCGATGCGCTCGAAGAACTTCGACGGTGAACCCGACCCACCCGACTCGAAGGACGACTCCGACTCTGCATCCGACTCCGACAGTGACGACTCTGACGAAGCGGACACGACGGCGGTGTCCGACGAGCCGCCGCAGCCTCGTGATCGGCTGTCGTTCGGTGTGACCGACAACGGGCGGTGGCGGATCAACGGCGAGTTCGGCAT
>CAXBAZ010000188.1:0-7068 GCA_963973395.1 uncultured Acidimicrobiaceae bacterium | reverse complement strand
TTCCTCTGGCCTCACGCCAGAATCAGGTGTCCACCGAAGCGGGTCAACCTCAGGGAGGGTTCTTTCGCGTCCAGAACGACGCGAGCCTGAAGAACCGTCACCACCACGGACAACTAAACGAGCACCACCCCATGCTCACCGCCGCTGTCGCAACCAGACCCCTACGTCCTCACGAACGTGTCGCCTCACACTCCGCTCAGCGAAAGGGCGGCGGAATGTCGACTTCACTCATCTCTCGGATCTGGCACCGGTCCCGTAGAGTACTTTGCCGATCTTGGTGTTCAGTGACGACGAACTGCTTGAGATGTACCGGCGGATGCTCGTGATCCGGGGGTTCGAGCAGAGCGTCGCCGCCCTTTACCGGGACGGCGAAGTTCCCGGGTTCGTCCATCTGTCGGTCGGCCAGGAGGCCTCCGCCGTGGGCGCGTGTTGGCCGCTCGGGCCCGCCGACATGATCACGTCGACCCACCGGGGCCACGGCCACTGCCTGGCTAAAGGCTTAGACCCGCTCGGGATGTTCGCCGAGTTGATGGCCAAGGAGCAGGGCACCAACCGCGGCCGGGGTGGCTCGATGCACATCGCGGACCCAAACCGCGGGATCTTGGGTGCCAACGGCATCGTCGCAGCCGGTCTACCCATCGCGGTGGGGGCGGCGACAGCCGCTCAGTTGCGCGCCGATGGCAGTGTCGCCGTGGCGTTCTTCGGTGACGGGGCCGTCGCGCAGGGCGCGTTCCACGAGGCGGTCAACCTGGCCGCGGTCTGGCACCTGTCGGTCGTCTTCTTCTGCGAAAACAACGGCTACGCCGAATTCTCGGCCGCATCGGACCAGCACGCGGTGGAGTTGGAACTCCGAGCGGCCGGTTACGGGGTCGGTTACGTCAGCGTTGACGGTAACGACGTGGTGGCCACGGCCACAGCGATGGGCGCGGTTGTGAGTGGGATCCGGGACGGTAGCGGTCCAGTCATCATCGAGGCGACCACGTATCGCTGGCACGGCCACTACGAAGGCGATCCCGAGCGATACCGGACACGGGAGGAATTAGAGGAGTGGAAGGGCCGCGACCCTCTGGTCGTGCATGCCGAGCATCTGCGCGCCATCGGCATCGGCGACGATGAGATTAAGTCGCTCGAGGAGACGGTGTCGCGGGAGCTCGGCGAAGCGGTGGACACGGCTCGGACCTACTCACGCCCACCGGCGACGGCACTGCACGACTTGGTCGTCCGTGAGCGTCCCGGGCACTCCGAGCCCGGGCCGCTGGCCAATGAAGCGCCCACCTTCCGAACCATGGACGCAATCCGCGCGGCGCTCGAGGCCGAGCTCGAGGGCGACGAGCGGACCTTCGTTGCCGGCATCGACGTGGCGGCTGGCGGCAACGTCTTCGGCGTCATGCGTGGTCTGCACGACCGCTTCGGCGACCGGGTCCGCGACACCCCGATCTCCGAAACCGCCATCATGGGCGTCGGTGTCGGCGCGGCCATGGCCGGCATGCGCCCCGTAGTCGAGCTCATGTACCTCGACTTCGTCGGCGTGTGCCTCGACCAGCTCATGAACCAAGCGGCCAAGATGCCGTTCATGACCGGTGGCGCAGCGCAGATGTCGCTCACCGTGCGGACCCAGTTCGGGGCGGGTCGCTCCTCGGGCAGCCAGCACTCCCAGAGCCTCGAGGCCCTGCTGGCGCACATCCCGGGACTGACCGTGGTAATGCCGTCCACACCCGCCGACACCTACGGACTTCTCCGGGCCGCCATCCAGGACCCCAACCCGGTGATCTTCATCGAGAACCGACTCTTGTACGGCATGAAGGGGCCGCAACCCCCGGTCGACCACATCGTGCCGATCGGCCGGTCCGCCGTGGTCCGATCCGGGACTGACGTCACCGTCGTATCCGTGTCCCGCATGGTCCACGAAGCACTCGCCGCCGCTGACGAGCTGGCCGGCCAAGGAATCTCCGCTGAGGTGATTGACCTCCGAACCGTGGCCCCACTCGACATGGCCCCCATCCTGGAATCAGTCGCCAAGACAAGCCGAGTCCTGATCGCCCACGAAGCGGTGATCCCCTTCGGCATCGGCGCTGAGATCGCCGCGCGCATCGCGCGCGAGGCGTTCTGGGACCTCGACGCGCCGATCGAGCGCGTCGGCGCGGCGGCGACCCCGCCGCCCTACGCCCCTGAGCTCGAGCGCCTATGGCTGCCGGACCGAACCAACATCGCTGACGCGATCCGCCATCTGATCGCCACTTGACAGACATCCCACGGCTCGAACTGTCAAGAGGCAGCACGAAGTTCTTCGTTCGTCGTGGGGTTGAGCCAGTGATTCCAGGTGGTCACCTCGTCGTAGGCGGTGCCGTGGTCGAGGCATCCGTGAAGGATCCCGACCCAGCGGTTTCCGAGCTGCCGGAGGGCTTGCTCGTGGCTCTTGCCGCAAGCTCGGAGGGCGTCGTAGTAGCTGCGGGCGCCGGGCGAGATGGTGAGCGAGCAGAACGCCCACTGCTATGAGGTGTCCGCCCAACAGGGGGATGCTCACTACTACCTGTGGGCCTTCGCCGCCCACCGCCAGTCCCGGCGCACGAACTCGACTGGGGTGAGGTAGTCGAGGGTGCCGTGGGGGCGGCGGTTGTTGTACCAGTCGACCCAGCCGGCGGTGGCGTACTCGACGTCGCCGATGGTTCGGTAGGGACCGGCGTGGAAGACGGTGGTGCGGATGCACTCGGTCTTGTACAGGCCGATCGCGACGAGCTTGCGATCGACCGAGGGCTGGAACTCTAAGTCGAAGTCGTCGATGGTCTTGCGGAACGGGAACTTCGCGTAGCGCGGCCGGGCGGCGAGGCGCCGGTTCCGGGTGTGGGCCGCCTCCTCATCCAGCAGCCGGGCGAGGAACTCGTTGTGGGTCCAGTCATGGGCCTTGGCGTCATCGGCGAGGGTGGCGAACACCTCGCCGGCGCGTGTGAGCTGCAGGTAGCCCAGGTCGGTCTTGATCTGTTCGTAGAGACCGGTCACGCCCCCGCCTCCTGCTCATCGTCGACCGCGTAGCGGGCGGCCAGGTCCGGGGTGTCGACGTCGTAGTCGCCGGGGCCGAGGTCCAACCGGCCCGGTTCGCTGACCTCGACGGGATCGTCGACGGCGCGCAGGTGACGTTCCCGCCGGCGGTCATGGCGGCCGAGGGCTTCGGCGACCGAGGCCCGGCGGTGATCGTGAGCCCACACTTCCTTGGTGTCGCCGTGGCGAGGGTGTGGCGGGCGACGACGGTGCCGGCCCCGCGGACCCCGAACATGGTGGTGTCGATGGGTCGGCGGATCTCGACGAGCTGACCCAACACGTTCGGTGGGACCGAGTAGCGGACGCCGTCGACGCTGATGAACGGGACGATGTTGTGGACCCGGCGGGTCTCGACGTAGTCGGTGTCGAACCGGACCCGCGGCAACGGCGCCAGGAACTCCCGCTCCACCTGGGAGCGCTCGGCCGGGGCGACGCCGGTCGACCGGGACGCCACTGCGTGCACGCGCTCGTCGAGCCAGACCTGCGCTCGGGCGTTGAGCTCGTCGCGGTTGGCGGGGATGCCGTCGAGCTCGATCTCGGGCAGGAACGTCTCGTGCAGCTGACGGAAGGGACGCTCGACCTTGCCCTTGCGCTTGGCGTCACCGGCCTGGCACGACGTGATCTTGACGCCGTGGTGGGCGGCGAACTCGACCGTCGGCGCGTGCAGCTTGAACCGGCGTCCCTGCGAGGTGCCGAGCGCGCCCATCCGGTCGGTGCGGGCCACGGCCGGCACGCCGCCGAAGGTCTCGAAGGCTCGCACGATGCCCTCGAAGGTGTGCTCCCGGTCCTCGCTGGTGGTGAACCACCACATGCGTTGCCGGGGCCACGACGAGATCGCGCCGAACACCCGAAGCGGATGGTCCCAGCCCCACGCCTTGGCGATGTGGTCGAGGTTGCAGAAGTCGAACTGGATCTCCTCGCCCGGGTCGGTGTGGATCGGCACCGACACCGCAGCCGCCGCCCGGAACCGCGGACCCCACACGTCCCGGACCGCACGTGCCACGGTCGGGTAGGAGCCGGTGAAGCCCTCGGCCCGCAGCTTGTTGTGCACCGACACGGCCAACAGCCGCGGGCGCCGCCAGCAGCGCCTCGGCCCGAGCACGCCAACGCTGCGTCATGACCCGCCGCTCGTCGGGCAGCTCGACCCGGCTCGGCGGGCCGCCGGCCTTGAGCCACTTGGCAATCGTGGCCGGATGGAAGCCGAGCTCCCCGGCAATCTCCTTGTTCGTCCAGCCCTCGTTCTTGAGCGCGTGAAGATCCACGTACTCCTCCTGGTTCATCATGAGCCCGGCGGTCCCTTCGGTCGCAGTCGATGCTTGGTCGCTCGACACGCTGAAGGGCCGCCACGCCCATGGGTGGATGGTGATCAGGCCAAGAGGACCCCGACCATCCAACGCGAATTTACGCGATCGCCGAACGCGACTTCCCGTGATCGCTCACACACGCAGCGCTCCTTGACCGTCGGATCAATCTTCTTGGGCATGGTTCGCATCCTTCCAACTCAGAAAGATGCGGCATCAAACCTGGGGCGCTTCACCTGTTGCTGTTGCGTCTCGCCGCCGATACCGGCGCCCGACGCGGTGAGCTCGACGCCCTGCGCTTCGACGACCTCGACGCCCGCATCCTCACCATCCGCCGGGCCATCTCCGGAACCGAGATCACCACCCCCAAGTCCGGGCACGGACGCAGCCTCACCATCGGCGCCACGACCGCAGCGATCTGGACGCGACTCCACGACGAATCGTCCGCCGAAGCCCACCTTGGACCGTGGGTGTTCAGCGGCCGGCGCGACCACCAGCGCCCGATCACCCCAAGCGCACTCGGCCACCGCTTCGCCCGGCTCCACACCACAGCCGACGTTCCCGACGCGACCCTGCACCGACTCCGCCACAACGTCGCCACCTTTCTCGCCGGCCGTGGCGAAATCCTCCAGGCCCAGGCCCGCCTCGGCCATCGCGACGCCGCGACCACACTGCGGGAGTACAGCTACGCCCTTCCCGGCACCGACACCGACATCGCCGACGCCATCGACCACCAGCTCAACCAACCCAGCCCCGAGACTGAGCCGTCCCGCCACGACACCGAGCGGTGATCACGGTCGTGCCGTTCGACGGGCAGGACAGGAACGACGACGCATCGTCCACCGCTCGTCCGGCGAGCTGAGCAGCCCAGCGGGCGTCGTTCTCATCGACTTGGTCGGCATCGACGTACTCGAGCTTGTTCGAGTGCCGTCCACCGCCCGACCGCCGGGACCGGGACTGGCGAGCGAGCCCGAGCCCCTGCGCTGAGGGCTGAGCTCGACGCGGGTGCCGGAGAAAAGGCGCTTCACTTATTGCACTTGAGCGGTATCCTGCCGATATGAGTGACGTGCTCGAAGTCCGACCCGGCGCCGTTCAGCCCGACAAGCTCGTCGAGTTCGAGCGGCTCCTCGGCCACGTTCGTGCCGGCAAGGCGGCGCAGCTCGTCGCTCCAGACGGCACGGCGATCGACCTGCCGGAGGGGATCCACGATCTGCTGCTCTCCATCGTCGAACAGCTCATGGCCGGCAACGGCGTGTCTGTCATCCCGATGCACGCCGAACTCACCACCGTCGAGGCGGCGGAGCTGCTCGACGTGAGCCGGCCGTTCCTGATCAAGCAGATCGAGGCCGGCGAGATCCCCCATCACATGGTCGGCACGCACCGACGCCTCCGGCTGGCCGACGTGCTCGCGTATCGGGACCGCATGGACAGCCGGGCCGAGGAGGCCCTCGACGCGATGGTGGCCCAGGCCGAGGAGCTCGGCCTCTACGAGTCCTGACCACCAGTGGCCGGGTTCGTCGTCGTTCTCGACGCCAACGTCCTCTACGGAATCGAGGTCACCGACCTGTTCGCCACCATGGCGACCCGTCGCATGTTCCGTCCCCACTGGTCGCCCCAGATCCTCGACGAGGTCCATCGCAACCTCGCTCGCCGTGGCGACCTCGAGCAGGTGGCGATCGTCCGTCGACTCGAGTACCTCAACCGGGCCCTGCCCGACGCCCTGGCCGAGGTACCACCCGCGCTGACCGAGGCGATGCCGGTCAACGACAAGGACCGACACGTCCTTGCCCTCGCCGTGCACATCGGAGCACCGACCGTTGTCACCGATAATTTCGTCGACTTTCCGGCACAGCTGCTCGACCCGTTCGGCGTCGAGGCCGTGTCTGCCGACGATTTCGGGCTCGCCCAGGTCGACCTCGATGCCGACGCAGTCGTCGCGTCCATCGACGCCATCGCAGCGCGCCGCCGGCGGCCCCCGAAGACCAGGCACGAGGTCATCGAGGCGCTGGCCCGCCCGCTCCCGTTGACCGCTGAGGCCCTCCACCGCCATCTGAGCCGGTAGCCACACGCCGAGCAGCGGAGGGGCGGATGCTCTGCACCGACGTGGACGAGCATGTCGGCGACACGCTCGGCGTCGGATCGGCTCACAGACCGACGGCCTCGGCCAAGATCCTGTCGTCGCGGTCCTTGAGCCCACCGGTTGACACCACATCCACGTCATGGCCGAGCAGCTCCTCGAGCTCCTCGGTCAGATGGAGCACGTCGAACAGGGAGCTGTCAGGTTCGAAGTCGACGAGAAGGTCGATGTCGCTCTTCTCGCTGGACTCGCCACGAGCAACGCTGCCGAAGACGCGAACGGAGCGCGCTCGGTGCCGCGCTGCGATCTCCAGGATCCGCTCCCGATGTTCGTGGAGGAGGGCACCCAACGGCGAGGACGTGTCGACAACCGACATGGCACCCAGGCTACGTCGACCCCAGACTGACAGACCCGGAGCTCATCACACGCCGGAAGGTCCTTCCCCGATCCGTGAGAACATCGGTGAGAACATCCCGCCGGTCTGACCGGTATCGGGCGGACAACCGCGGGTATCGGCAGCGGCCCGAATGCCCTGCTCAGCAGCCGCAACGGAGTCGAGCGGACACCGGCGGGCACCCTCGGGAAGCGCTCTGGGCTTTCTACGGATCAGAAGGTTAGGGGTTCGAGTCCCTTCGGGCGCGCTGGAAAGATCCA
>CAXBAZ010000187.1:0-7075 GCA_963973395.1 uncultured Acidimicrobiaceae bacterium | reverse complement strand
ATGAAAAGGAGCGCAGCGACCTATCCGCTGAGCGCCCTGGCACACGTCGCAATTCATGTGAACACCCGCCGTCGTTCGTGCTCGGCGAGCATGTCGCCGATCGGGAGCAGCGGCTTGGGTGCACCCTTGGCCTTCGACCAGTTCTCGACCAGCCAGCCGCGCTTGCGGGCGATGTTGGCGAGCCGTGTCTCGGGATTGACGGCGACCGGGAAGCCGACGGCCTCGAACAGCGGGAGATCGGACGACGAATCGGCGTAGGCCACACACTCGTCGAGCCGGAAGCCCTCGGCGTCGCAGTAGTCGGAGAGCAGTTGCGCACGGGCCTCGCCGGTGGGGGGAACGGTGCTCATCTCGCCCGAGTAGGTGCCGTCGGGTCGCACGCTCATCTCGGCGGCGAAGATCTCGTCGAACAGCGGGCGCAGGTTCTCGACGGCGAAGTCGAGCGCACCCGTGATCAGCACGGTGCGGTGGCCGAGCGCGCGGTGTTCGCGAACGCGCCGCAGTCCCTCCGGGAACGCCTTGGTCATGATCAGCTGGTGCGTCATCGCACGCGCGTCGGCCTCGATCTGCTCGACGGGGGCGTCTTCGTAGCGACGGTAGAAGTGGCGCAGGAAGTCGGTCCGGTCACGGCGGTCCATCCGCAGCAGCGCGGGCGCCTCGCCGAGGGTGCGCATCACGTAGCGGGCCCGCTCGGGGCCGTTCAGCCGCCGGGTCGCCAGGAACGAATAGCTCTCGACCACGTTCGATGCGATCAGCGTGTTCTCGAGATCGAACGCCACGACGTGCCGCTTCGGGTCGAGCACCTGCTTGCGCAGGCGCGTCGCCCGGTCGGTGCTGCGCGACTTGCCGGGCGTCGTCTTGACCCTGGCGTGCTGCACGATCGACGGCAGGTGGATCCGGGTGACGTAGTGCTCCCAGTCGACGACGCGTGGATCGAAGTTGAACGCGTCGCGATCGTGTGCGTCGAGCGTGTCCCAGAGTGCGAGCAGATGGTCGACCTGGTAGATCGCCTCGCATTCCGTGTACAGGCCGTACAGCTCGACGTACTGCTTCGCCGTCTCGATCTCGGTGCGCTTGTCCTCGAGCGTCGCCGTGAACTCGGCCTGTTTGCCGCGGAGGGGGAGTGCGTTGAGCACCTTCTCCGTGCGGGTCAGCACCGTCATCGCCCGGTTGAGCTGGCTCTCCACCTTGCCGCGGCCGGGGAAATTCCACTCGGGGACGAGGATCGGCTGACCCTCCGAGTCGTACAGCGGATGTTCGGTGAACCACCCGCTGATGTAGTCGATCATCGCCCGGTACTTGAGCGGGTTCACGCCGCCGGATGCGACCTGCGTGATGGCTGGTGCCCGTTCGGGGCCGGCGGCGGCCACGCCGATGATCGCCGCGACCACGATGTCGACCGGGATCACGTCGACGGTGCCTTCGGGCACCCCGGGGAACTCCTTGAGGAGACCGCGGGCGTAGGAGATGATGACCGGCTCGGCCATGCGGAACCCACGGATCCAGCCGGGCTTCGGCTCGGCCCAGGCCGACTCGATGATCGACGGGCGCACGATCGAGACCGGCACATCGCCCTTGGAGTCGGTGAGCGCCTGCTCGCCGAGGGCCTTGGTGTACGCGTACGCGTCTGGCCACCCGAGGCTGCCGGCGCGGGCGATGCCGGCCCGGATCAGTTGGTCCTTGACCCACCGTTCCCTGAGCTGCTCGGTCTTCGCCGCCAGCGCCGGTGCGCCGGCCGCGCCGAGTTCGGCGCGTGCCTCCTTGCGGAACCGCACGAGCTCGTCGGGCTGCCGGCTGATGGCCTCGGTGTCGCCCTTCAGCCGCCGCGCCGCGGTGACCTCGTCCTGCCAGCTGAGTCCCATGTCGAACGGGCCCTCGCTGACGAGTTCCTCCGGCGCGTTGCCGCGCCGGTTGCCGGCGACGTAGCACGTGCTGACGGCGACGAGATGCGGCGTCACGCCGAGTTCGTGGCACAGCTGGGCGATGCGGGTGGGGCCGAGCAGGTTGATCTCGACCGCCCTGTCGAGTGGGGAATCGAACGAGACCGTGGCCGCCGAATGGATGATGACGTCGGCGGTCGCCCAGATCGCCCTGTGTTCGTCGCCGAGGCCCAGCCCGTCGGAACTGACGTCGCCCGCCACGGTCCGGATGCGGCGGGTGGTCATCTCGTCGAACGTCTCGGCGGCGTCGGGTGCAGCGTGCGCCTCGCGCAACCGGTCGAAGGCGTCGTTCTTCAGCAGCTCTTTCTGCACTCGGGTGGGTGCGGGCGTGCGCTGGCCGTCGCGGACCAGGAGGATCAGTTCGCAGTCGGGCACTCCGCGAAGGAGTCGCTCGACGAGCGCGGTGCCGACGAAGCCGGTCGAGCCGGTGATGGCGATGCGCTTGCCGGCGAGCGATTGGGCGATCACGATGAACATGTCTACCAAATGGTAGAGAACGATTCAATGGTCATGCCATGATGATGCGATCGCAACGAGGAACGGAGCGAACCCGGTTCGCTCCGTTCGCGAGAGGAGCCTGGTGACCGAGATCCCGACCCGACAGCGCATCCTCGATGCGGCGATCGACCAGTTCGGCGCGCGCGGGGTCGACGCGGTGTCGCTCGACGAGATCGCGCGGGCCGTCGGTGTCCGCAAGCAGACGGTCCTGTACTGGTTCCCGTCGAAGGACGAACTCGTCGACGCCGTACTCGAATCGGTGGCGGCTGCGCTGGTGGTGGTCATCGACGCGGCCGTCCGGGCCGCACCCGACGATCCGCTGGAGCGCATCGACGCGGTGGTCAAGGCAGTGTTCCGCCCGGCCGTCCGGCGCCCGGCTCTGCTCGGGCTGGTGCGCGAGGTCAGCCGGTTGCCGGCGGCGCAGGCCGATCGTCTGCGCGGGCACGTCCAGCCCCTGGTCGACCGGTGCGTCGAGTACATGGCGCTGGAGATGGACAGGGGCAACCTGCGTCGGGCCGACCCGGGGTTGATCGCCTCACTGTCGTACGCCACCGTCACCGGCATCGCGACCGAGCCCGAGTCGTTGCGGGCGGTCGGCTGGCGGGCCAACGCCGTCGGGCTCCGTCACCTGCGCGACGAGCTCCGGGCGTTCCTGCGCGCGGCCCTCGCCCCGTGTCCGGAGGAGGTCTGACCCCCTCCGGTCAGGTCGGCTTCAGGGCGGTGACCTCGATCTCGATCTTCATGCGGGGATCCTGGAGCCGGACGACCATCATCGTCGCCGCGGGCCGGGCGACGTCGAAGTAGCGGCGCAGCGACGGCCAGCAGGCTTCGAAGTCGTCGGGGTCGGGCACGAGATAGGTGACGCGCACGACGTCGTCCGGCGACGAGCCGGCGCGCGCGAGCGCGTCCGCGATGTTCGCGAGGGCCTGGTCGACCTGGGCGACGATGTCGTCCGAGATCGTCATCGTCGCGTAGTCGAATCCGGTCGTTCCCGCGACGAACACCCAGCGCCCGTCGACGACCGCCCGCGAGTACCCGATCTGCTCCTCGAACGTGCTGCCCTGACTGATGTGTGTGCGTTCGCCCATCGACCGATCGTAGGCCGGGCGCCGCGGCTCAGTGCTTGGTGTTCCGGCGGCGGCGCTGGTGCCGTTCGAGCGCGAGCTCGACGAGGCGATCGATGATCTCTGGGTAGCTCATCCCGCTCGCGATCAGCATCTTCGGGAACATCGAGATCGGCGTGAACCCCGGCATGGTGTTGACCTCGTTGCACAGGAACCCCCGGGCGCGGCCGGATTCCTCGAGGAAGAAGTCGCAGCGGGCGAGACCGTCGCAGCGCAGCGCACGATAGACCGCCAGGGCGCGGGACCTGATGTCGTCGGCCTGTTCGGGTGTGATCGGCGCCGGGATGATGCCGGTGCTGGCGTCGTTCACGTACTTGTCGTCGTAGCTGTAGAACTCGTCGCCGGGAACGATCTCACCGGGCACCGACACGAACGGGTCGTGGTTGCCGATGACAGCGATCTCGATCTCGCGTCCGACGATCGCCTCCTCGACGATCACCCACTCGTCGTAGGTCAGCGCGTAGTCGATCGCGTCGCGCAGCCCTTCGATCGTGGTCGCCTTGCTGACGCCCACCGACGACCCCATGTTGGCCGGTTTGACGAAGCACGGCAGCCCGAGCTCGGCGGCGAGCTCGGCCGGCAGCGACGGTGTGATCCGGTGCTCGGCGAACGCGCGGTAGCGAGCCTGTGCGATGCCGGCGGCGCCGAGTACCTGCTTGGCCATCGCCTTGTCCCTCGCGACCGCCGAGCCGAGGACGCCCGACCCGACGTAGGCGACGTTCGCGAGCTCGAGCAGGCCCTGCACGGTGCCGTCCTCGCCCATCGGGCCGTGCAGGAGCGGCAGCACGACGGTGCGCTCGACGCTGTCGGCCGCTTCGCCCAGGAGCGTCGTGGGCGAGAGGCGCTCGCCGGCGGGATCGAGCCGGGGTGGCAGGCCGCATCGGTGGCGAGTGCCCACTCGCCGTCGGTCGAGATGCCGATCGGGGTGACCCGGTACTTGGTCGGATCGGCGGCTGCGAGCACGTGCGCCGCGGTGGTGCGGCTCACGTCGTGTTCGGCGGACTGACCACCGAACAGCACGACCAGGTTGATGCGCTCTCCGCTCACCCCACGACGGTACCGTTCGACGGCATGAGGTTGCTGTCATCCCAGGTGGCCGACGCGACCGGTGGGCAGCTCGTCGGGCCCGACGTCGAGTTCGACGGTGCCTCGTTCGATTCACGTTCGGTCGAGCCGGGCCAGCTGTTCGTGCCGCTCGTCGCCGAGCGAGACGGGCACGAGTTCATCGACGATGCGCTCGCCGCCGGGGCCGCCGGGTACCTCACGGCTCGCGAGCCCGCCGGCGGCACCGCGATCCGTGTGGACGACACCGGCGAGGCGCTCATGGCGCTCGCGGCGTGGGCGCGGCGCCGGTGGGACATCCCCGTCGTCGGCGTCACCGGCAGCGTGGGCAAGACGACGACGAAGGACTTCACACGAGCTGCCCTGAGCGCGACGCGGCGGGTCGCCGCCAACGTCAGGAGCTTCAACAACGAACAGGGGCTCCCGGTGACGATCCTCGGCGCACCCGACGGGACCGAAGCGCTCGTCGTCGAGATGGGGATGCGCGGCTTCGGTGAGATCACACGGCTGTGCGACGTGGCGGCACCGACCATCGGCGTCGTCACCGCGGTCGCGGCGTCACACACCGAACGTGTCGGCGGCATCGACGGCGTGGCCCGGGCCAAACGCGAGCTGGTCGACGCGCTGCCGTCGTCCGGCACCGCGATCCTCAACGGCGACGACGAACGGGTCGTGGCGATGGCGGTGGGGGCCGCCGCCGACGTGCTCACGTTCGGTCTGCGCGGTGACGTGTGCGTCTCGGGGCTGGAGCTCGACGAGCTCGCGCGACCTCGCTTCCGGGTCGAGACCCCGTGGGGCGCTGCCCGGGTCGAGCTGGCGGCGAGTGGGTTCCACATGGCCTCGAACGCGGCGGCGGCGATCGCGGTCGTCGGCGTGATCGAAGGTCGGATCGAGCCGGCGGTCGAGGCGCTCGCGACCGCCTCCGTGTCAGGGATGCGGATGCAGGTGGAACACACGACGTCCGGGGCGATCGTCGTCAACGACGCCTACAACGCCAACCCGGATTCGATGCGGGCGGCGCTCCGAGCGATCGGTCGAATGGCTGCGACGCGGCGGATCGCCGTGCTCGGCACGATGGGAGAACTCGACGAGCCGCTGGCCGGACATCGCCGCGTCGCCGACGACGCGACCGCGCTCGGGATCGAGATCGTGGCGGTGGGAACCGACCTGTACGGCGTCGACCCGATCGGCGACCCGCACGACGTGGGTGCTGCGCTCGGCCCGCTCGGCCCCGGCGACGTGGTGTTGGTGAAGGCCAGCCGGGCGGCACGATTCGAACGGGTGGTCGACGCGCTGCTCGACCGGTAGGCCGGCCGACGCCCCGAGCGCGGCCTCAGAACAGCCGGTTGGCGTTCACCGGCCGGAAGGGCTCACCGCCGACGTCTTCCGGGAGGAAGTCGTCTTCGTCGAGGCGCTTGAGGTCGCTCCACCACGCCAACCCGAGTGCGCTGACCGCGCCGATCATCAGCACCCACCGGGCGCCGACGGCGTCCATCAGGGGGCCGAACGCCAAGTTGCCGACGGGCACGGTGCCACCGAACGCCATGAACCACAGCGGCATGGCGGCGCTGCGTTCCTCGTCGGCGAGGTTCCGCTGCAGCACGCTGGCGAGCGCGGTCGCGGTCATGAAGTACACGAAGCCCAACGCCGCGGCGACCGGCAGCGCCAGCACCCAGTCGTCGAGCAGGGCAAAGGTGGCCATGGCGACGGCGAAGAGCAGCAGGCCGAGGGGGATCAGGCGCCGGGTGTCGCGGCGGGCGAGCCAGGTACCGACGGCGAGCGCACCGAAGAACGCGCCGAGCCCCCACACGATGTAGAGCAGCTTGTAGGCGCCGCCCTCGGGATCGAGATCGAAGTTGAGCCGCGCGACCGAGGGGAACAGCCCGACGTACGGGAGGCAGAGCAGCGAGAACAGGAACATCGTCGACAGTGTCCGGAGCAGCACACCCCGGCGGCGGACGATGCGGATCCCGCTGCCGAGCCGGCGCCAACCCCGCTCGGGGAGTGCACCGGTCGGCATCGGGAGCCGGACGGAGACGAGGAGCGGCACGATGAGGAACAGGTAGGTGGCCGCGTTGACGATGAACAGCTGAGACAGCGAGAAGCCGACCGCGGCGAGCAACGCCGCCAGCGCCGGTCCGGCGATCCGGGTGCCGTTGATCATCGCCGAGTTCAGACTGATCGCTCCCGACAGGTCGCGCCGGTCGACGAGCATGGGGATGCTGGCGCTGAATGCCGGCGCGTTGAGGGTGTTGGCGATCCCGATCACGAGCTGGGCGCCGAAGATCGTCCAGAGCGGTGCGTCGCTGAACACGAGGCCGGCGAGCACGATCGACATCGCCATCATCACCGCCTGCATCGCGATCACGAGCCGGGTCCGGTCGAACCGGTCGGCGAGGATGCCCGATGGGATCGAGAGCAGCAGCAGCGGGCCGAGCTGCACGAAGATCA
>CAXBAZ010000186.1:0-7150 GCA_963973395.1 uncultured Acidimicrobiaceae bacterium | reverse complement strand
CGCCGTCGCGCATGGCGATTATCCGGTCGGAGTAGACCGACGCGTAGTTGACGTCGTGGAGCACGGTCACGATCGACTTCTGCCGTTCGTCGGCCAGCCGGCGGAGCAACCGCATGAGGCCCGTGGCGTGGACCATGTCGAGGTTGTTGAGCGGTTCGTCGAGCAGCACGTACCGCGTGTCCTGCGCGAGCACCATGGCGATGTGGGCGCGCTGACGCTGCCCGCCGGACAGTTCGTGGATCGAACGATGCTCCAGATCGACCAGGTTGCAGTAGTCGATCGCCTCCGACACGACGCCGTCGGCGACCACCGAGCCGGCGTCCGGCCCGAGCACACGACTGACCAGCGACAGCAGCGTCGACTTGCCGGCCCCGTTCGGACCGATGATCGATGTCAGCCCCGACGCAGGCAGCGACAACGACACCGCGTCGACCACGCGGTTCGCCTCGTAGGCCTTGGTGAGCGAGTCGATGGTGATCACGATCGAGACTCCGTAACGAGGAGGCCGACGAAGTAGACGCCGCCGACGAGGTTGATGATGGAACCCAGGGTGGCGTTGAAATGCAGGACGTGCTGCAGCACCGCCTGTCCCAGCACGAGCGCGGTCACGGCGATCAGTGCGGCGGCCGGCATCGTGACGGCGTGCCGTCGTGAGCGCGTGACCTGGTAGGCGAGGTTCGCCACCAGCAGACCGAGGAACACGATCGGTCCGACGAGCGCGGTCGACACGGCGACGAGGCCGGCGACGACGATCAGCAACCGGGTGACCGTGGTCCGGTGGTCGACACCGAGCGCGATCGCGGTCTCGCGTCCCAGCGTGAGCACGTCGAGCGTCGGCACCATACGAACCGCGGCCACGATGCCGACCACCAGGAGGCACGACGCGATACCGAGCACGGTCGTGTCGATCACGTTGAAGCTCGCGAACAGCACCGTCATCAGCGTGTCGAACTCGTTGGGGTCCATCACCCGGAACATGAACGACGTCAGCGACCCGAACAGTGTGCTCGCGATCACGCCGACCAGGACCAGCGTGTAGAGCCCTCTCGACGAATCGGCCAGCACCCACCGGTATCCGATCGTCGCGACGATCACGAGCAGCGCTGTGTTCACGCCGAACATCGGGAGGTCGGGGATCTCGGCCATCCGCGGTGCACCGAGGGTGAACACGATCGACGTCGCCAACAGCACGTACAGGCCGTCGAAGCCCATGATCGCCGGAGTGAGGATGCGATTCTCCGTCAGCGTCTGGAACACCACCGTCGACACGGCGACGGCGACTCCGACGACGGTGAGTGCGACCACCTGTTCGAGTCGGCGGGGGAGTGCGTAGTCCCAGTGTCCGTCGACGCCCCAGGTCAGGAACAGCGCGATCGCTGCGAGCAGCACGACGACCAGCGTCGTGAACACGACCGTGAGCCGTCGTTGCGGATGACGCCCCCGGTCCCGGGGCAGCGGATCGTGGACGTCCACGGGTGGCACGTCAGCTCGCGGCATACCGGTTCTTCTTCCGCATCACCAGGACGAGGAACACGGCGGAGCCGACGACCCCGACGATCGTCCCCATCGTCACCTCGTAGGGGAAGATCACGATCCGTCCGAGGATGTCGCAGGCGAGGGCGGTCGCCGCTCCGACGAGCGCGGTCACGGGCACGTCGCAGGTTGTCGCCGAGGATCATCGTCACGATGTTCGGCACGATCAGACCCAGGAACGGGATCGAGCCGACCGTGACCACGACCACCGCCGTCGCCAACGACGCGATCCCGAGCCCGATCGTCATCGCGGCCCGGTAGTTCACCCCGATGTTGACGGCGAACGCCTCGCCCATCCCGGCGGCCGTGAACCGGTTCGCGAACACGTACGAGACGACGCACACCCCACCCGCCAGCCAGAGTGTCTCGTAGCGCCCGGCGATGATGCCGGAGAAGTCGGCGTTGAACCACGAGTTCAGCGACTGCGTGAGGTTGTTGCGGTAGGCGAAGAACTCCGCGATCGAGCGGTAGACGCTGCCGAGCACGAGGCCCATGAGGGGGACGAGGAGCAGATCCTCGAACCGGATGCGTTGGACGAGGAGCACGAACACCGCAGTGCCGACGAGGGAGAACGCGAGCGCGATCAGCACCTTGGTCATGACCGGTGCGGCGCCGAACAGCAGCGTCGCGGTGAGCAGCCCGACCGCCGCGGCGTCGACCGTTCCGGCCGTGGTCGGTGCGACGAACCGGTTGCTCGTCAGATGCTGCATGATCAGGCCGGCCACGGCCATCGCCGAGCCGGCGAGCACCAGGGCTGCCGTGCGCGGCACGCGGCTGGTGAGCACGACCTGGCGGGTCGCGGCGTCGCTGAAGACTGCGCCGACGTCCAGATCGATCACCCCGACCAGCAACGACACCACGCTGAGCACCACGACGGCCGCGACCGCCGCCCACGGGGCGACGGTCGCAGCCGAGACGTCACGATGTCCGGCCATCGTCACCCGACCAGCGAACCGACCTCGTCGATCATCGTGCCGATCGAGGTCAGACCGCCGAACGACAGGTACCACTTGGCGGTGTCGACGTAGGCGATGCGGTCGTTCCGAGCGGCGCTGGTGCTGTTGACCAGGTCGTTGTCGAGGATCGCCTGGGCACTGTCGCCCTCGGCCCCGATCGCCGCGTCGCGGTCGAGCACGAACAGCATGTCGGGGTCGGTCTCGGCGAGGAACTCGAACGAGATGGCGTCACCGTGCGTGTCGATCGCGACCTGCTCGACCGCCGGGGTGACACCGAGCAGGTCGTAGACGAGGTCGAATCGGCCGGCCGGGTCGGGCCCGTACGCCGAGACCTCGCCGCCACTGGTGAGGATCACGAGGCCGGTGCCCGCGTCGGGGGCACGCTCGGCCACGTCGGCCGCGCTCCGCTCGAGCGCGGCGATCGCGTCGGCGACCGCGGTCTCCACGCCGAAGATCTGGCCGACGACGGTGGTGTTGGTGACGAGCGAATCCCAGAACGGCTCGGTTCCCCACTCGAACGTGAGGTCGATGGTGGGTGCGATCTCGGTCAGTTCCGGCACCACGGCCTGCGAGCGTCCTCCGGCCACGATCAGGTCGGGCTCCAGCGCGTTGATCGCCTCGAAGTCGGGCTCGAACAGCGTGCCGACGTTGTCGGCGCTGTCCGCGTAGGCGGCCAGGTGTGGCGGCATCGCGGTGCCGGACGGGACGCCGACCACGCGGTCGCCGAGCCCGAGATGGTCGAGGGTGTCGAGCGCCGCGAAGTCGAGCACGACGAGCGTCTCGGGCAGGTACGGCACCGTCGTCTCGTCGCCGTAGTACGTCGTGACGGCGACCTCGGTCGGCGTCGGCTGACTCGACCCGCCGGAGGTCGTCGCCGTGGCATCGTCACTCGCGGGCGCGTCCGTCGTCGTCGGTGCGTCGGTCGAAGGGGGCTCCGCTGTGGTCGCCTCTGCGTCGGGCCGATCGACGGAGGATGCGTCGGCCGAGGCGTCCGTGGGCTGCGTCTCGGGCTCGGTGGTGTCGTCGCCGCATGCGGCGAGCGCCAGTGCGGCGATGCCCACGACGGCGAGGCTGCGGTGGAAACGGGTGCGGATCATGGTTCTCCTCAGGGTCGATGCACCGGGCCGGGGGCCGTCGGCAACTGTCAGCAGAACCTTCTAGCAGATGTTAGGCAGCCCTAACAACTGCTCGACACGCGCACAGCGGGACAGCGCGCGTCGGTCGTCGCGTGGGCGGGGCGCACCGCCGCCTCAGCGGGGCAGGGCCCGACGTACGTACCGGTCGAAGTGGGGGATCGCGAACTCGACCCAGCCGTAGCGAGGCGCGTAGATCACACCCTCGTTGATGAGCCGTTCGCGGAACGCGGCGACCTGCGGGGTTCGCATCGACATCGATTCGGCGACCTCTCCCGACCGGTGCGGCCCGGCGCCGAGCGACGCCAGGCCCTGCACGTACGCAACCTCCGACGACGGGATCCTCGCGATCCTGGCCGCGAAGAACGACGAGTCGAGTGCGTGGTCCGCGTGCGGCTGGGCCCGCTCGACGTCGGCGGCCGAGATCGGTTCGTCGTGAGCGGTGTTCCATGTGTGGTACGCCCAGGTCTGCACGAAGAAGGGGAACCCGTCGGAGTGGTCGACGATCGCGGTGGTCGCGTCATCCGACCACGCGACCCCGATCTCGGCCGCGGGCTCGACGATCGCGCTGGTCACCTGGTCCGGGGTGAGCGGCCCGAGGTCGGCGACCGTGAACATCCGTTCGGCGTACGTCGCGGCCTTGGCGACATCGCCGATCAGGTTGGGCAGCCCGGCGAGTACGCACGCGAACGGCAGGCCGTCCTGACCGCACCGATGGACACCCGCGAGCAGCCGTCGGAGGTCGTCTCCTGCGATCAGCTGTGCTTCGTCGATCGCGAGCATGACGCCGAGATCGTGGTCGGCCGCCGCCATCGCGAGATCGGTGACCACATCGGCCGCGGTGCGTTCGATCGTGACCCCGGTGCCGGCGAGTGTGATCGCGACCGACTCGATCGATCGGAGCGCACGTGTGACCTTCTGGCTGCGGTCGAGCTCCTCGAGGATCCGGCGCGACTGGCGGAGCAGGCTGCGGAGTGTGTCGTCGCCGCCGACGGCTTCGATCCGGATGACGCGAAAGCCGACGTGTTGCGCCAGCGCGGCGAGCTTGCCGAGGAGCACCGTCTTGCCGACGCCGCGCAGGCCCGTGATCAGCTGGTGCTGGCTCGTCCGTGCCGCTCGTAGCCGTTGGAGGGAGATCCCGGCGGCATCGATGATCGTGTCGCGCCCGACCAGCGCCGGCGGCGGCGTGCCGGCGCCGGGGGCGTACGGGTTGGCGATCGGGTCGTAACGTTCCTCCAACATGCCTGGAGTTTAGCAAATGACGCAAAACTGTGTGCAGCTTCCATGAACCCGGTGGAACCGGCGATGGCTACCATCGTCGTCGTGGGATCGGGACGGATCGGCGCGGCCGCCGACGAGCTGCTGTCGATGCGCCGAGAGCAGCGGATCCAGGTCGACCTCGACGCCCGCCATCGGCCGGTCGACCTCTCCGAGGCCTATGCGGTGCAGGCCCTGGTGGTCGAGGGGATGCTGCCCGACGGTGAGGTCCCGATCGGTTACAAGGTCGCGTGCACCAGTGAGATCGCACAGGCGGCGCTGCGGATCGACCGTCCGGTGTTCGGGCGGCTCCTGCCCACCACGACGTCGGCGTCGGGTGCGGTGCTGCCTGCCGACCGGTTCGTGCACCGTGTCGTCGAGGCCGAGTTCGCCTTTCGCCTCGGCTCCGACGTCACGCCGCACGCCGGCGGCCACACGCACGCTTCGATCTCCGAGCACATCGATGCGGCGATGCCCGCGATCGAGATCGTCGACCACCGGTTCGAGTCGTGGGCGATCGGGGCACTGCCCGTCGCGGCCGACAACGCGATCCACGGCTGGTGGGTCCACGGCGCACCGGTCGAGGCGTGGCGCGACCTCGATCTCGGCCGGGCCGAGGTGGTGGTCCGTCGCAACGGCGAGCAGATCACGACCGGGACGGGTGCCGCGGCGCTGGGGCATCCGCTCACCGTGATGGCCTGGTTGGCCGACGAGCTCCCGAAGTACGGAGCTGCCCTCGCGGCGGGCGACCTGGTCACCACCGGGGTGACCACCGACGTCTTCGAGGCCGGAGCGGGCGATCACCTCCGCGCCGAATTCGCCGGGCTCGGCGTCGTCGACGTGACGTTCGACCGACAGCAGTCGTCGAGCCTGCGCGAGCGACCAGCGGATCGTGATCCGCGGTCGCTCGCGTCGATCTCGGGCTGACAGAATCTCGCCCGTGATCTCACTCTCCTCCGGCCAGGCCGTCGTCGCGATCCCCGGCCCGTCCGTCGTCCCCGAACGAGTGCTCGCCGCGATGCACCGCTCGATGCCCGACATCTACGACGGCGAACTGCTGTCGGTGACCGACGAGGTGTTCGACGCGCTGCCGGAGATCGCCGGCACGTCGCAACGAGCGCTCGTGACGATCGGCAACGGCCACAGCGCCTGGGAGATGGCGCTCACCAACACGCTCTCGCGCGGCGACCGCGTGCTGGTGCTCGACTGCGGGCGCTTCGCCGCGATCTGGGGCGAGATGGCCACCGCTCTCGGACTCGACGTCGACCTCGTCGAGTCGGAACCCGGCCGCGCCAACGACCCCGACGCGCTCGAGGAGCGCCTGCGCGCCGACACCGCACACGAGATCGAGGCCGTGCTCGTGGCGCACGTCGACACCGCCTCGTCGGTGCGCAACGACGTGCCGGCGCTGCGTCGCGCCATCGACGCGGCAGGCCACCCGGCGCTGCTCATGGTCGACTGCATCGCCTCGATGGGATGTGAACCGTTCCTGATGGACGAGTGGGGCGTCGACCTCGCGCTCTCGGCGTCGCAGAAGGGCCTGATGACCCCGCCGGGCCTCGGTTTCGTGTGGCCGGGCGAGCGAGCCCGCGCCGCGCACCTCCACGCCGACCTGCGCACTCCGTACTGGAACTGGTCCGAACGCACCGAGGAGGGCCCGCACTACCTGCGGTTCTGTGGCACCCCACCCGTGCCCCACCTGTTCGGTCTGCGTGAGGCGCTCCGCATGATCGACGAGGAGGGTCTGCACGCCCGGTGGGAGCGACATCGGGTGCTCGGAGGCGCGATCCGCGCCGCCGTCGCGGCGTGGTCGTCGCCCGATCACATCGGCTTCCACGTGGTCGACGAACGCGACCGATCGAACGCCGTGACGACGATCAGGTGTGGTGCGATCGACGCGTTCGAGCTCGCACGTACGTGCAAGGACGTCTACGGCGTCACCCTCGGGGTGGGTATCGGCACGATGGCGGGTTCGTCGTTCCGGATCGGGCACATGGGGCACGTGAACCCTCCGATGGTGCTCGGCGTGATCGGAACGATCGAAGCGGCGCTGACCGCGATGGGCCAGGCGCCCGCCGACTCCGGCGTCGCCGCAGCAGCGGCGTTCATCGGACGGAGCTGACGTCGACACCCGTGGAACGACCCGGCGGTGTGACCGTTCGCACACCGACCGCGTCTACCACTGCGCACCACGCCACGGCTAGCGTGTCGCCATCTGGGGACACGGGTTCGACATCACCTTCCATGGCGTGCGGGGTTCGACGCCATGTC
>CAXBAZ010000185.1:0-7178 GCA_963973395.1 uncultured Acidimicrobiaceae bacterium | reverse complement strand
GTCGACACGAGGGCGGGTCGCGTCGTGCCGCTCGTCGCACCGTTCCGGGCCTTCGACACCCGCGTGGACGATTTCGGTGACGTGCCGTTGGGGCCGGCCGAGGCCGAGGACTGGAGCTTCGAGAGTTTCGTGAACGACGTCCAGATCGACGGCGAGCCGGTCGGTGCCCAGTCGGCCCTGATCGGCAACCTCACCGCGACCGACCTCCAGCGGCAGTACGAATGGGCGCCGGCGGCGTCGTTCGTGACGGCGTACCCCTCGCCGGGTTCGAGCACGGCGGTCCCGCTCGTGTCGAACGTGAACATCCTCGAGAACGACACGGTGCCGAACCTCGCCCTGATCCCGTACGGCACGTCGAGCGAGGGGCCGTACTCGATCCGGTTCTACAACCGCGCCGGATATGTCGACTATCTCCTCGACGTCTACGCCGTCATCCTCGAGGACGAGTGACGACACCGATGGCTGCGTTCCGCCTCGCCGCTCGCTGACCGAAGTCAGCTCGGGCTCGTCGCGTCTTGCCCTCGGCGCCGTCACGTCGCCCTCGACGACCGATGTGTCGGGTGCGCACCGGGTACGTCGACGAGTACGACTCGATGGCGTTCGGACAGAGGCGCTCGACGACCTCGATCCCGACTCAGAATGCCGTATTACTTGCTGCCGTGGAACGTCTCGGGGCGTGTTCGGCCGAGTTGCGCGGCTGGCGGTGCTCGTCGGCGGTGACGGGGTTGCCGCTGGCCTCCCGGTAGCCTGGGGGACTTCAATCAGCGCGGGCTGACCCGATCGGCGCCAGTAGGCCCCGGCTCGCTCCATCCGAACTTGCCATCGGCCTCACGAGGCCACGGAGGAGAACATCATGACGTCCACACTCGCCGCGCGGAACGACTTCCGGGTCGCCGACCTCAGCCTCGCCCCGTTCGGCCGCAAGGAGATGCTCCTGGCCGAGCACGAGATGCCCGGCCTGATGGCGATCCGCAAGGAGTTCGGGCCGTCCAAGCCGCTCGCCGGCGCCCGCATCTCCGGTTCGCTCCACATGACGATCCAGACCGCCGTGCTGATCGAGACCCTCACCGAGCTCGGCGCCGAGGTGCGCTGGGCCAGCTGCAACATCTTCTCCACCCAGGACCACGCCGCCTCCGCCGTCGTGGTCGGTCCGAACGGCACCGAGGACGACCCGCAGGGCGTCCCCGTCTTCGCCTGGAAGGGTGAGACGCTCGAGGAGTACTGGTGGTGCACCGAGCAGATGATGACGTGGCCCGACGGCGCCGACGGCACGGTCTACGACGGTCCGAACATGATCCTCGACGACGGCGGCGACGCCACCCTGCTGTTGCACAAGGGAGTCGAATACGAGAAGGCCGGCAAGGTGCCCGACCCGACCGAGGCCTCCAACGCCGAGCTCGCCATCATCCTCGGCCTGCTCCAGCGCACGCTCAAGGACGACCCGCAGAAGTGGACCCGGATGGGCGCCGGCGTGCAGGGCGTCACCGAGGAGACCACCACGGGCGTCAAGCGGCTGTACAAGATGTTCGCCGACGGCGAACTGCTCTTCCCGGCGATCAACGTCAACGACTCCGTCACCAAGTCGAAGTTCGACAACCTCTACGGCTGCCGCCACTCGCTCGTCGACGCGATCAGCCGCGCCACCGACGTGATGCTCGGCGGCAAGCTCGCCGTCGTGCTCGGCTACGGCGACGTCGGCAAGGGCTGTGTGCAGTCGCTGCGCGGTCAGGGTGCCCGGGTCGTCGTCACCGAGATCGACCCGATCAACGCGCTGCAGGCCGCGATGGAGGGTCTCCAGGTGGTGCGCCTGGAAGATGTCGTCGCCGAGGCCGATCTCTTCGTCACCGCGAGCGGCAACTACGGCCTGATCACCGCCGACGACATGCAGCAGATGAAGCACAACGCGATCGTCTGCAACATCGGCCACTTCGACAACGAGATCGACATGGAGGGCCTGGCCCGTTCGGGTGCGACCCGTGACGAGCTCAAGCCCGGTACCGACGTCTGGAAGTTCGATGACGGGCATCAGATCATCATCCTCGCCGAGGGCCGCCTCGTGAATCTCGGTTGCGCCACCGGTCACCCGAGTTTCGTGATGAGCTGCTCGTTCTCCAATCAGGTCATCGCCCAGATCGAGCTGTTCAACCGCACCGAGGACTACCCGCTCGGCGTGTACGTGCTGCCCAAGCACCTCGACGAGAAGGTCGCCAGGTTCCACCTCGACGCGCTCGGCGTGCGTCTCACGACGCTCACCGACGAGCAGGCCGAATACCTCGACATGGACCCGGCCGGCCCCTTCAAGCCCGAGCACTACCGCTACTGACCGACCGCGGCCGGAAGGGGTCGGACCCCCTCCGGCCGCGGCGATCTAGGCTCGCCGCTCGTGGCTCGCCGATACGTCCCCGGAGCTGCGTCGGCACTGCTCCTCGTCGGCTACGCGCTCGCGAGGTGTGGATTCGGTGCCTATCCCGGCACCGGCATCATGCTCGACATCACCGAACGGTTGCCGTCGATCGAGCCGCTCGCGCCGCTCGCCCAGACGTTCCAGTTCTCGCCGATCGGGCCCGTGCTGGCGTTCACGCTCGGCGCCGACACGAGAACGACGTACCTGGCGCTGCACGCCGGCGTCCTCGTCGCCGGTTGCAGTTGGCTGGCGTGGTCGATCGCGCGGCGCTGGTCGCTCTCCGTCGCGGTGTTCGTCGGTGTCGTGTTCGTGGCGTCGCAGGCGTGTCTGGTGGCACTCGCCTGGGTGGGTTCGTACGACGTGTACACGCTGTTGCTCGGGTCGGTCGTCGTCGTGACGAGCTCCGAGCGTGTCGCCGCTGCAGCAGGGTTCGTCGCTGCGTTCGCCGTGTTCGAGCAGGTGGCGATCTCGTTCGCCCTGTTGGTCGCGGTCGCCCATGTCGTCGATGACCCGCGACGCAACCGGTACCTGTCCGGCCTCGCCGGCGCGGTCATCGGTCGACTCGTGCTGACGGTGGTGCTCCGTGTGAACGACGTCACCCACGACCGGCGGCGTTGGCTCGACGAGTTCGGCCTGGCGCACTTCCTCGAGCAGTTCGCCGATGCGGCGCCGCTCCTGCTCCTGACCGCGTTCGGCGGCACGTGGGTCGTCGTCGTGGCCTGCCTCCGGCAGGGGATCACGACCTGGCGCGCACGAGCCGCGTGGATCGTGGCGCTCGTCCTTCCCCTCGTACCGACCGCCATCACCGAGGACCAGACGCGCGTGTACACGATCGTCACTTGGCCGATCGTGCTGGCCCTGGTCGTGACGACCGTTCCCTCGCTGACGGAGCGCCAGATGCGATCGATCGGCGTCGGCGCGCTGGTGCTGGGCCTGGTGATACCGCCGGTCTTCCTCTGGCGCGGCGATCCGACCCTGGCCGATTACCACCTCTGGCACCTGCTGCCGTTCGGCTGACCGTAACGTTCGGTGTCAGACACCGAACGTTCCGAGGATCGTCACGTACGCCGTGACACGTTCGGTCCTGACAACTCCGTGACACCCCGCGGTCATGCTGCACGCATGATGTTCCAGACTCGTTGTGCCGGATGCAACCGGGCAGGTGCCGTGCTGTGCCGGCCGTGCCGATTCGCCTTGGCCGCCCCGTCCGGCATGCCGACCGGCGGCGATGTCATCGCCGCCGTGCCGTTCGTCGGGCGAGCACGCGACGTGCTGCTCGGGTTCAAGTACCGCAATCGCCGGCAGCTGGCTCACCATTTCGCCGGTCTGCTCGTCAACCGGTTGCTGGCCGAGGGTGTCCGTCCGCACGACATCGACGTCGTGACATGGGCGCCCACCAGTCGCCGCCGCCGTCAGCAGCGCGGCTTCGATCAGGCCGAGGTCGTCGCCCGACGTGTGGCGGCCCAGATGGGCGTGCCGTGCCGTCGGTTGCTCGAGCGAGACGCAGCCAGCGTCGCACAGACCGGGCTCGATCGGTCGGCCCGGCTGCACGGCCCGGTCTTCCGGGCATCGCCGCGGGCCGTCGGTCAGGCTGTCCTGCTGATCGACGACGTCGTGACCACCGGTTCCACGCTGCGCTCCGCCGATCGGGCGCTGACCGACGCAGGGGCGACGGCCGTCACCCGGGCCGCCGTCGCCACGACGCCGGCCCTCGTGCACGCCACCCGTACGGCTCGCCCGGCCCGTCGCCACGCCGCGAACCGCGGCGTCGTCGTCCAGGGCCCCTGGGCCGCCTGACCGCACGGGTGACGGCGCGGGTGACCGGACGGGTCGGCGCCCTCCGGTCACGGTCGCTGCACAGGTAGGCTGGTCGGTTGCATGGGCATTCTCGATCGCATCCTCCGCGCGGGGGGAAGGTAAGAAACTCAAGGCGCTCCAGGGGATCGTTCCCGACATCAACGCGCTGCAGGACGACTTCAGGCGTCTGTCCGACGCCGAGTTGCAGGGCAAGACCGCCGAGTTCCGTCAGCAGCTCGACAACGGCGCCGAACTCGACGACATCCTGGTGGAAGCGTTCGCGACCACCCGTGAGGCCGCCGACCGCGTCATCGGCCAGCGGCACTTCGACGTGCAGATGATGGGTGGCGCCGCGCTCCACTTCGGGTGGGTCGCGGAGATGAAGACCGGCGAGGGCAAGACGCTGGTGTCGACCCTGCCGATCTACCTCAACGCACTGGGCGGCGACGGTGTCCACCTGGTCACCGTCAACGAATACCTCGCCCGGTTCCAGGCCGAGTGGATGGGGCGGATCTACAAGTTCATGGGGTTGGACGTCGGTCTGATCGTGCCCGGCTTCAAGTCGCAGCCCAGCGAGAAGCGCCGCAACTACGCGGCCGACATCACCTACGGCACCAACAACGAGTTCGGCTTCGACTACCTGCGCGACAACATGGCGCCGCGACTCGACGCCAAGGTGCAGCGCGGCCAGAACTTCTGCATCGTCGACGAGGTCGACTCGATCCTGATCGACGAGGCGCGCACGCCGCTGATCATCTCCGGCCGGGTCGGTGACGCCGCCAAGCTCTACTACCGGTTCGCCTCGATCATCCGCTCGCTGCGCCGCGACGAGGACTACGAGGTCGAAGAGGACAAGCGTGTCGTCGTGCCCACCGAGGACGGCATCGAGAAGGTCGAGGCCGCGCTCGGGGTCGACAACCTGTACGACGACGTGTCCGCCAACCTCGTGCACCAGTTCACCGTGGCGCTCAAGGCCAAAGAGCTGTACAAGCGCGACAAGGACTACATCGTGCAGGGCGGCGAGGTGAAGATCGTGGACGAGTTCACCGGTCGCATCCTCGAGGGGCGCCGATGGTCGGAAGGCATCCACCAGGCCGTCGAGGCCAAGGAGGGCGTGAAGATCAAGGAGGAGAACCAGACCCTCGCCACGATCACGCTCCAGAACTACTTCCGCATGTACGACAAGCTCGCCGGCATGACCGGTACCGCTGCCACCGAAGCAGCGGAGTTGATGAACACGTACGGCCTCGGTGTCGTGCCCGTGCCGACCAATCGTCCGGTCGCACGAGTCGACCAGCCCGACCTGATCTACAAGGGCGAGCTCGGCAAGTTCAACGCCGTGATCGACGACATCGCGGAGCGCCACGAGACCGGCCAGCCGGTGCTCGTCGGCACGGTGAGCGTCGAGAAGTCCGAGCTGCTCTCGCGCCTGATGAAGCAGCGCGGCATCCCACACGAGGTGCTCAACGCCAAGCAGCACACGCGTGAGGCCGACATCGTCGCCCAGGCCGGGCGGTTCGGTGCCGTCACGGTCGCCACCAACATGGCCGGTCGTGGCGTCGACATCCAGCTGGGCGGCAGCCCCGAGCTGATGGCGCGCCAAGAGGTCCACAAGGAGGGCTTCTCCCCCGATCTGATGGTCGACGACTTCACGCTTCCGCGGCCGGTCGCCGAGATGCCGGACGACTTCCAGGAGGGCCGCGCCAAGGCGTTCGCCCGCTACGACGAGCACCTCGCCGTGTTCCGCGAACAGTGCCGCGCCGAAGGTCAGCGGGTCCGCGAGGTCGGCGGCCTGTACGTGATCGGATCCGAGCGCCACGACTCGCGCCGCATCGACAACCAGCTTCGCGGCCGGTCCGGCCGTCAGGGCGATCCCGGCGAGAGCCGGTTCTATCTCAGCCTCGACGACGAGCTGATGCGTCTCTTCGCGACCGGCGCGCTCCAGTGGGCGATGGGTCGCTTCGACGACGACGAGGCGATCGAGGCGAAGATGGTCACGAAGGCGATCGAACGGGCGCAGACCACCGTCGAGACGAAGAACGCCGAGATCCGCAAGAACGTGCTCAAGTACGACGAGGTGATGAACGAGCAGCGCAAGGTGATCTACCAGCGCCGCGATCAGATCCTCGAAGGCGAAGACCTCAAGTCGGCCGCGTCCGAGTACCTCGCCGACGCGGTCGACGCGCTGATCGAATCGCACTGCGCCTCGGTCGCCACCGACGAGTGGGACGTCGACGGTCTCGCCAAAGAGCTCACGATGTTCTGGCCGACCACGCTGACCGCCGACGACCTGTCAGGGTTGCGGAACTCCGACGAGCTCTACGACGTGATCATGGCCGAGGCCACGAACCACTACGAGCACCGCGAGACCGAGATGGGCGAGCAGGTGATGCGCGAGGTCGAGCGCCAGGTGATGCTGCGCATCATCGACCAGCGTTGGCGCGAACACCTCGAGGAGATGGACTACCTCAAGGAGGGCATCAACCTCCGCGCGATGGGCCAGAAGGATCCGCTCGTCGAGTGGCAGCGGGAGGGCTTCGAGATGTTCGGCGGGATGATGAAGGGCATCGCCCAGGACTTCGTCCGGTACGTCATGCACGTCCAGGTCGTCGAGAAGGACCAGGATCAGCCCAAGCTCGGCACCCCGCAGGTGATCGACATGCAGACGTCGTCGAGCGACGATCAGCCCGACGAGAGCGGATTCGATCGTGCCGCCGCCCAGGTGGCGGCCGACGAAGGTGTGCCCGCGCCGGCGCAGCCGGCCCAGACCACCAAGCCCAAGACGGTCCAGAAGGACGCGTTCGACAAGACGCCGCGCAACGCGCCGTGCCCGTGCGGCTCGGGGAAGAAGTTCAAGAACTGTCACGGCGCGAGCTGAGCGGCGATGCGCGACTTCACCGATGTACTGCGCGAACAGCGCCGCCGACTCGACGAGGCGGGCGACTACCTGAAGGTCGCCGACGGTCGCGACCGGCTC